>JAXJDU010000235.1:0-8686 GCA_036301785.1 Acutalibacteraceae bacterium
CTTAAATATACAGTATTTTTTGCATCCTCGGTAACACCCTGGAAAGTCTTAAACATCAGGTTGAACTGACGGATATCTGTAAAGTTGTGGTTACCACAGTTAGGGCATACGATATTGTGCTCGTTTATGTAGTTAAGCATCTGCTCGTTAGTCCAGCCAGCAACATTTGTGCCGTCAAAATCCTCTATAAGATTATCAGCTCTGTGTCTTGTTTTACAGTCACGGCAATCCATAAGTGGGTCAGAGAAGCCACCAAGGTGACCAGATGCTACCCATGTCTGTGGGTTCATAAGAATTGCAGAGTCAAGTCCTACATTGTATCTGTTTTCCTGAACAAACTTCTTAAGCCATGCTTTTTTGATGTTGTTTTTCAGCTCCATACCAAGTGGGCCGTAATCCCATGTATTTGCAAGACCACCATAGATTTCAGAGCCTGCATATACAAAGCCTCTGTTTTTACATAAGGCTACTAATTTTTCCATTGACTTTTTACTATTTTCCATGTTTATAAGTCCTTTCTTTGTGTAGTTATAAACCTTTACCTTATATTTTAATATTTATATTACTGTGTGTCAAGATTTTTAATTAATTGTAGTGCAATCCAGAGCAGTCTAATCCAGAAGTAAAGCTGATTATTGCATTGCCATCTGTGTAGATATTTAATTAATAAGTATTTTATATGTTGAATTTTCTTTTATGTTGACTGATGTAGTCTTTTTAAGTTATAATAAAGTAAATATTCATTTTGGAAAACGAGGAACTATTATGAAAAAGGTATTGTTTTTTATCCCGACATTAGGTCAGGGTGGAGCAGAGAAGGTGCTTGTGAATCTGGTTAACAATATGGACAAAAGCAAGTACGATGTAACTGTTCAGGTGCTTTTTGACGGTGGTGTTAATACACAGTTTTTAAGCAAGGATGTTAAGTATAAGTATGTATTCAAAAAGATATTAAGAGGCCATGTTCAGCTGCTGAAGCTTTTTTCGCCACAGGCTTTATATAAGATGTTTGTACAGGATAAGTACGATATAGCTGTAGCCTATCTTGAGGGTATAGCCTCAAGAATTATAAGTGGCTGTGATGATGAAGAAACAAAAACTGTAAGCTGGATACATATTGAGCAAACAACAATGGAAAATCTGGCTACAGCGTTTAAAAGTGCAGACGAGGCTAAAAAGTGCTATGAAAGCTTTGATAATGTAATATGCGTATCTGAATATGTGCAGAAGGACTTTACAGGTATTCTTGATTTTAAAAAGCATACCGAGGTTTTATATAACACAAATGAAACCGAGCAGATTATAGAAAAGTCAAAGGAGCAAGCACCTATAAAAACAGATGATGATTATATCAACATTTGTGCTATGGGTACACTTTGCCCAAGAAAGGGCTTTGACAAGCTTGCAAGAATACATAAAAGGCTGCTTGATGAGGGTATAAAGCAAAGGGTTTATGTGCTTGGTAGGGGTGCTTATAAAAGTGCACTGGAGGCTATTATAAAAGAAAATAATATAGAAGACACCTTTTTGCTTATGGGCTATGACACAAACCCTTATAAGTATTTAAGAGCCTGCGATTTATTTGTATGCTCATCAGAGGCAGAGGGCTTCAGTACCGTTGTAACAGAAAGTCTTATAGTTGGTACACCTGTTGTAACTACCCGTTGCTCAGGTATGGAGGAGCAGCTGGGATATAATAATGAATATGGAATTGTAACAGATAATAACGAGCAAGCCTTGTATGAGGGTATAAAAGAAATGCTTACTGCAGAGGGTTGTCTTGAAAAGTATGCAGAAAAGGCTTTGGAAAGAGGCAAAAGCTTTAACAAAGAGATTACTGTAAAGGCTGTAGAGGATATGCTTGACAGACTTTAAAATATTGCATACTGATTATGAGTTTATTGATGTGTAGTGTATTTATGATGAACAAATCAAGGTAATTATTATATGGTGTTATGTGAAACAATGTATGGTGATTATTGTTTTTTATTTGGATTTCCAGATGTATTTGAACCAATATAATAAAGGGGAATTGTTTGTGAAAAGAGTATTATTCTTAATTCCGACACTTGGTTATGGTGGTGCAGAGAAGGTACTTGTCAATTTAGTAAATAATTTAGATAAGTCTAAGTTTGATGTTACTGTTCAGACATTATTCGACTGTGGAATTAATAAGCAGTTTCTGAGTAGTGATGTTAAGTATAGGTATAGCTTTAAAAGGTTTTTCAGAGGTAGTGCAAGGCTGTTTTTGTTGTGGTCGCCACAAACATTGTATAAAAGACTTGTAAAAGAAAAATACGATATAGTGGTGTCTTATCTTGAGGGAGTAACTGCACGAATAGTTAGTGGTTGTGTTGATGAAGACACAAAGCTGGTCAACTGGATTCATTGCAAGCTGGATACCCCAGAGGTGATTTCGTCAGCATTCAGAAGCTTTGAAGAGGCTAAAAAATGCTATAGCAACTATGATTACACTGTCTGTGTGTCGCAGATGGTAAAGGATTATTTTGTGAAAGCATTATCATTCAGCGAGAAAACAGGTGTTTTATACAACACAATAGAAACAGATATTATTATTGAAAAATCACTTGAGCCGGTAACCGATGTAGTGTTTGACCAGGATTGCGTGAATATATGTGCAGTAGGAAAAATAGTGCCGGTTAAGGGCTTTGAACGATTGGCGGCTATACATAAACGCCTTAAGGATGAAAAAATAAGTAACAAGGTTTATATTTTAGGAGTAGGTTCAGAGAAGAAAAAATTAGAAAAATATTTAAGGGATAATAAGCTGGAGGATACTTTTATTTTCTTAGGCTATAAAACTAATCCTTATAAATATATAAAAAACAGCGATCTGTATGTTTGCTCATCGTACTCTGAGGGCTTCAGTACAGCTGTAACAGAAAGCCTGATAGTAGGTACACCAGTTGTAACTACCCGTTGCTCGGGTATGGAGGAACAGCTGGGCTGTAATAATGAGTATGGAATTATTACAGATAATAACGAGCAGGCCTTGTATGAAGGTATAAAAGAAATGATTACTACAGAGGGCTGTTTAGAAAAATATGCAGAAAAAGCTTTAGAAAGAGGAAAAAGCTTTAATAAAGAGATTACTGTTAAGGCTGTAGAGGATATGCTGGAAAAGCTTTGATGATAAAGTAATCTGAAAAAATGGGAGAGTATTATGAATTTGGATAAGAAGATTTCTATAATAATACCGTCGTATAATATTGCACCATATATAGGCAGGTGTCTTGACAGTATTCTGGAGCAAAGCTATTCTAACCTGGAGGTTATAGTAATAGATGACGGCTCTACAGATAACACAAGAGATGTTATCGAGGAGTATAAAGCAAGAGATAGTCGTATAGTTGCTGTATATAAAGAAAATACCGGAGTATCTGAAACTCGCAATAAGGGTTTAGAGGTTGCTACCGGTGATTACATAGGCTTTATAGACGGTGATGATTATATAGAAAAAAATATGTATGAAATACTGATGCGAAACGCACTGAAGTATAATGCAGACATATCTCACTGTGGCTACAGGCTGAAGTTTCCACAGAATGAATTTTTACTGTATGGTACAGACAGAATTGTAGAGCAGGATAACCAGCAGGGCGTTATTGATTTATTGGAGGGCAAATTTGTAGAGCCTAGCCTGTGTAATAAATTGTTCAGCAGAAAGTGCGTAGAAGGTTTAAGACTGCGAAATGACCTGAAAATTAACGAGGACCTTCTGTTTGATGCTATGGCATTTGCAAGGGCAGAAAAATCAGTGTTTGAGGATAAGGCATTGTACAACTATATAATGCGAACAAACTCGGCTACTACATCTACAGGCATTTCACGCAATAAGGTTTTTGATGCGTTAAAGGTACGAGAGATTATTACAGAGATGTTTGACGAGAGTAGCAGAGTGTATCCGGTGGCGATTGATTCACAGCTGAAAATCGCTATACAAACCTATAGAACATTAGTAACAAATAAACACGCCAAAATCTTTAAAGATGAAAAGAAAAATATAAAGAATAAAGTAAAGGAACTGTACGCAACAGCAAAATCACTTGGTGTAGCAAGCAAACGAACAACAATGGATTCTATGCTGATTATGTACTGTCCACCAGCTTTTAAGCTGCTATATGTTGTGTATGGCAAGACAATAAAGAACAGAAGTAAAATATACAGATCGGGTAGCGAGGTAATAAAATGAGTAATTCTTTAATAACTGTAGCTGTAGCTGTTTATAATGTAGAGCCATATTTACCACGCTGCATAGAAAGTATAATTAACCAGACCTATAAAAACATTGAGATTTTACTTGTTGATGACGGTTCTCCAGATGGCTCTGCTGGAATTTGCGATGAATATGCTGTGAAAGACAGCAGAATCAAGGTTATACATAAGAAAAACGGTGGAGTTGCCGATGTAAGAAATATGAGTATTGCCGAAGCTAAGGGAGAATATATAGCACTTATCGACGGTGACGACTGGCTTGACCCGATGTTTATAGAGCTGTTATATAAGGGTGTGCGGACTGGTGTTGATATTGCCGAGTGTGCAACTGCCTTGGTTGATAACGATGAAAATGTGCTGTCAACAAGAGGGATAGATGAATGTAAGCTCAGCAGAGATGAAGCGTTAGAAAAGCTGATTTCTGAGGCTGGAATATACTCTACTGTATGTAACAAGCTTTATAAAAGAAGTATAATAGAAAATGTACCGTTCCCGTTAGGCAAATACCATGAGGACGATTACTGGGTATGGCAGGCGTTCAGAGCATCAAACGGTTTATATTATTGCTCAAAGCCTATGTATAATTATTTACAGAGGAATAATGGCTTTACAGGATGTGCGTATAGTGTGAGAAGACTTTACGGACTAAGAGCAAGATATGAACGCATGGTGGGAGTAGAAAGTATTCCCAGGGTGAAAGAGGTAGCAAGAATAGCCTTTGCAAGTACACTGCTGTATAATCTGCAATCAGCCTCAAAGTATCTTAAGGGTGACGAAAAAAAGCAGGCAATAAAAGAAATTATGGATTATAAAAAGGGCTTTAAGCTAACTGAAGATGACTACGAATATGCCAAAGGAAAGCCAAAAATGTGGTTACAGCTGTTTATGGCTATGCCTCGTGTAACAGTAGCAGTGCGAAATGTCTTTGGTATAGGTTATTAAGCAGAGGGGGTGTATTTTATGATGACTCCTTTAATCAGCATTATTGTGCCTGTGTATAAGGTAGCAGATGTAATGCATAACTGCGTTGACAGTATATTGAGGCAGTCTTATAGTAATTTTGAGCTGATACTTATTGATGACGGCTCACCAGATGCAAGTGGGCAAATCTGTGATGAGTATGCAAAGAAGGATGACAGAATAAAGGTGATACACAAGCAAAACGGTGGTGTGTCATCAGCAAGAAATACAGGCATAGCAGGTGCAAACGGGGAGTATATAGTTTGTGTTGACAGCGATGATTATGTTGACGAAGCTTATTTGCAGGGCTTTGTAGATGTAATAAGAAAATACCCTGATGCAGAAATGGTATGGTGTGGCTTTTATACTGTTAAGGATTATGAAAAAAGCATAACACAAACAGTTAAGTATGATGAAACTGGAAAGCTGATAGAAAGTGATATTTCTGAGATTATGACACTTCATCATAAATGGCTTGACGCTGCACCATGGGGCAAGCTGTATTCAAAAAGAATCATAGACGAAAATAATTTAAAAATGGACGAGTCAATGTCTTTAGGGGAGGATTTGCTGTTTAACTTTTCGTATATGAACAGCTGTGGCAATAAAAAAATATACCACACAAATAAATGTGCGTATTATTATATGCGTACAGAGAAAGAAACGCTCGACAATAAATTCAGAGCAGATTTGTTCAGCATATATTCGCATATTAATGATAAGCTGCTAAGCTATATCACAAGCTGGAAGGTAGACAGCGAGCAGATGACGATGTTTTACAATGCTGAATATTTCACCTATGAAAAGTGCCTGAAAAACACCTTCCACCAAAATAATACAGCAAGCAAAAAGGAAAAATACAGCCTTAATAAAAAAATAATGCAAAGCAACAGATTTAAAAGGGCTGTTGAAAATTCAAGCTGTAAAATAAGGCTACCGTTAAGAATAGCTTACAAGCTTGGTGATTACAGGCTTGTAGAAATATCCGAGTCCTTAATAAGCAGTTTGTACAAGCTGAAAAACAGATAATACTAATAAGAGTTAATAAAATAAATAAGGGTATTTCTTGTAATAAGAAATACCCTGCAAATTAAAAAAATCGGTTTAAAATAAAAATGGCAATAAAAAACCGAGCTTACAATGTAAACTCGGTTCTGGTGGATCATCAGGGACTCGAACCCGGGACCTACCGGTTATGAGCCGGTTGCTCTAACCAACTGAGCTAATGATCCATTCGCTATTGCCAAATCATTATAACAGCTTATTTTAATAATGTCAATACTTAATTTTTAAAAAAAGGGAGAAAAATATGAAAATATTATATGTATCAAATGTAAGAAGCCACATAGGACAATTTCACACAAGCTTTATTAATCTATTAAAGGAGAATGGACACACTATAGATGTGTCTTGCTTTGACAATTCAGCAGATAAAGATGGATTTGACTTTAAATCTATAAATAAATTTCACTTTATACCATTACAGCGTTCACCATATAAAAAGGAAAATATCAAGGCTATAAAGCAACTTAAAGAACTTATCATAAAAGAAAAGTATGATCTTATCCATTGTCACACACCAATGGGTGCAGTAGCAGCACGAGTAGCAGCAAAGCAGGCTAAATCAAACGCAAAGGTGCTTTACACAGCTCATGGATTCCACTTCTTTAAGGGTGCACCAACAAAAAACTGGATGTTCTTCTATCCTGTAGAAAAAATGCTTGCACATTATACTGACAAGCTTATTACAATCAATCAGGAGGACTACGATCTTGCTACAGCAAAGAAGTTTAAGGTTAAAGACGGTATTGTCAAGGTAAATGGCGTAGGTGTTGATTTAAGTAAATTCAGTGTTGCTACACCACAGGCAAAGGCAGAACTTAGAAAGGAATATGGCTTTGCAGATGATGAATTTATTCTTATATACCCAGCTGATTATTCATACAGAAAAAATCACGAAATGCTTTTTGAGGCAGTGTATAAGCTGAAGGAGCAGATTCCGACAATCAGAGTGTTAATGCCTGGTCAGCAGCAGAAGCTTGCTGAGTATACAAAAATGGTAAAGGAGCTTGGAATAGAGAAGCACATAGATATGCTTGGCTACAGAAGAGATATTCCAAAGCTTATAACACTAAGTGATGTTTCAGTTTCTACAAGCCGTCAGGAGGGTTTGCCAGTAAACCTTATAGAAGCACTTGCAATTGGTAAGCCTATTGTAGCAACAGATGTGCGTGGTAATGGTGACCTTGTAGAAAATGGCGTTAATGGCTATAAAATAGAGCTTAATAATTCTGACGAAATGGCTGCAAAGCTTTTAGAAATTTATAAAAATCCACAGCTGGCAGCAGAAATGGGCAGAAATGCTGTTGAAATGTCTAAAAAATACTCTATTCAGAAGGTTAACGAAAGCCTTGCAGAGATTTACAAGGAGTATGGCGTGGAGTTTAAAACTGTTTAAACCAGTTACATAGCATGGGAAATATCACGATTTAAGCAGTGTATATTTGTATAAGCTGCAGAGGCTATATATAGTAAAAAATGCTTGACGGTGATTGTGGTGTATGCTATAATATCACAGGTGCCCCAACCACGGTTTTGGAGTAAGCCTGAATCAGGATATCACCTTCCTTTAACTGTGATTGATTAAAATACAGGGCATAATTTTTAAAAAGAGGTGAAAGTAATGCTAAAATCAGAGAAGGACGCAATTATCAAGGAGTACGCTACTCACGAGGGCGACACAGGTTCTCCAGAGGTTCAGATCGCTCTTCTAACAAAGAGAATCAACGACCTGACTGAGCACCTAAAGACTCACAAGAAGGACCATCACTCAAGAAGAGGTCTGCTAAAGATGGTAGGTCAGAGAAGAAATCTTCTTAACTACCTAACTAAGGTTGACATCGAGAGATACCGTTCAATCATCGCAAGACTAGGTATCCGTAAATAATTGCTTAATGCAGGGCAGACAGCTTACAAACAAGGCAGTCTGCCCTTATAGTCATTTTTAAATAAAACTAAAATAACATAAAAAGCCCAAAGGGCGTTTATATATATTTACAGTTGCTCTACTTGGTTAGCAGTAAAACGACCGTTTATTTGTATGTAAGCAGTGGTTTTATTGCTAAGTGGTACGAGCCTGTAAAAATAAATTTTTATAGGAGAAATAGATTATGTTTGAGAATTTCAGAGTTTTTGAAACAGATTTTGCAGGCAGACCTTTGGTTGTAGAAACAGGTAAGATTGCACAGCTTGCAAATGGTTCTTGTTTAGTACGCTATGGCGAAACAGTAGTAAATGTAGCAGTAACTGGTGCTGCAAAGCCAAGAGAGGGTATTGACTTCTTCCCACTTTCAGTAGATTTTGAGGAGAAAATGTACGCTGTTGGTAAAATTCCTGGCTCTTATCTAAAGAGAGAGGGCAGACCTTCTGACAAGGCTGTTCTTGTATCAAGAGTTATCGACAGACCAATCCGTCCTCTGTTCCCTAAGGA
>JAXJDU010000236.1:0-6354 GCA_036301785.1 Acutalibacteraceae bacterium
GGTAGCCCTAAGGATTAATACGATAAAAAGAAAAGGTTTTGTTTAAATCAGGACTAAGTCCGTTTTAAACAAAACCTTTTTTGAACATATTAATTCTTGAGTACTTAATTCAATATTTTTTCAAATGCTTGATTCCAATTGCTTGCAATGTGCTTTTCGTGCAAATGTTTATAGGCGTAGTCTATGTTAGCTTTTGTGTTGTTATTCATAGCAAATTCTTCAAATGAGATTTTGCCAATGTCATTAGCGTCATATATTACAACGCTTTCACTGCTTAAGCCTTTGCCTACAATACCATTAAGTTGTGTGTATAATTTTTTACCCATATATAAAAGGATAAAGATATTGCCCAGTGCAGCCTGAAATTCCATGTCGAAAATAGCTATATCTATTTTGTTAAGTATTTTTATGTATTTCTCTGTTTCCATCAATTCCTTGTAAACATAAACATGCTCACTGCCGAATATAGAAACTGCAAGCTTTTCAATCTTTTCTGCGTATTCAGTGCCGCCACAGCCATAGGATAATGGCAGATGTATGTCTATCTTGCCAGCATAAGGCTTAAGGTTGTTAAGTACCTTTTCATGGTTAAGATATGGTGCTGATGAATGTCCGATTAATACCTGTATATCAGAGCTTTTGTCTGTATCATCCTGTTTTGTTATTCTGTCTATTTGTTCAATAGAATAGCCTAAAGGATATTGTGCCTTGTATATGCTTATATTATTGCCGTATTTGCTTTTTAAATAATTACCGTCTTCATTGAAACCAACAAAAATGCCTTTAAAGCTGTTTACTACGCTACGCTTTTTTTGGGATAAAACAGCGTGGTACATTTTTTTGATAGCACCATATATCGGGTTAGCGTTTGCTGTAGGGGTAACTGATAAATATACATCATGTCCCCATATGCACCATATAACCCTTTTAGCTGTTGCTTTATCAAGTGCCAGTAGCTGTCTGTTAGAATACTCTAAAGCGTGAAGAACAACATATTTACCCTGTTTAAGATATTCTTTAATAGCTTTTACAGATTCAATAATAGTATGGTCACAAGCTCGGTCTGGAGCAGGCTCTCCGAAATTCTCTTTGTGCGCATATACAAAAAGATGTGAAAACATACCAGAGTGTGCTTTCAGCATTTTTTCGGTTGCTGGATTGTATACAGGCGAGTTAATCAAGAAAAAGTGAACAAAATCATATTTATAGTCCATGGTAACACCTCGATAATATATCTTACATAGGGCTCTGTGATTTGCAGAGCAGATTGTTGTGTATAAAGCCAGTATACACATAGTGTTATTATAATACAGCAGCCATATTTTTACAACACTTTTATTTTGTTAAAAACGAAAGAGTTATTAACAAAGTTATCAACATTTTCAACATTTGAAGGTTGAAAACTCTTAAAAACTTTATTCAGACAGGTAAGATATATCAAAATATAGGGATATTACTATAAATTTTACTATATATGGTGGTTTCTGTCTGTTAAAAACCTTATTAAAATGTTAAAAACTATTCGTGTTTATATGTGGATAACTTTAAAAACATAATAAAACCACCTTATCTGCCATAGGTAAATAAGGTGGTTGATAAAGCTATTCGGTTTTGGTTTGCAGGTTTAACAACATCATGCAGGTGAAAGTGGTATCGTTATAATCAATATTCAGGGTTCCACCGTATTTTTCACACACTGATTTAATAGAGGTAAGCCCAACGCCTTCTCTGTTTTTAGCTTTTCGGGACATTATGTTTTCGTGCTTGTTTTTAATAATGCCGTCAAAGGAGTTGCTTATCATAATCGCAAGAACATTTCCGTCTGTTTTTGTTGTTATGTTAATAAACCTTTTATCTTTTATGGTACAGCATGCTGTTATAGCATTGTCTAAAGCATTACCCAGCATAGCACATATATCAACATCATCAATACCATCTGTTTTAAACAGTCCTTGAATTTTAAAATCGATATTATGCTTTTTAGCTCTGCCTGCATAATGATACAAAACACCGTCTATAGCAGCATTGCCAGAATAAGGGATATCCACTTCACCATACTGCATATTGGTAAGATTGTTGCAGTAATTTATTAGTCCGGCCTTATCGTCTGCATCAGCAAAGCCGATTATTGCAGTAAGATGGTGTTTAAGGTCGTGACGGGATTTTCTTGTTTTTTCAACATTCTCCGACAGTGCCTCGTAATATTTTTTCTGCATATCAAGCTGGTTGTATAATTCTTTCTGCTCTTTTATTCTCTCGTAGTCAGAGGCGATGGAGCGACACATGAAAAATGTTGATACAGTCATAAATACTCTGCTTAGTGCTAACGGAAGACTGTATGCGTATGTGTTAGAAAAGAATGGTAAATAGCATGTTATAAACATAGCACAAGGAACAATCCAGATGTTTTCCCAGTAGCTGTCAGGCTCAATAGATAAAAATGGTTTAACAGATCTTTCAATCTGGTGTTTAATAATAGGAAAGCTGGCTATAAACATTATTATAAGCATTATAATATTTATTATAATGTGAGTTTTGTCAGGTGTTTTTGAAAATATTGATAATTCCAGATAGCTTACAACTGTAAAACACGATAAAATGAATACAGCTGTTAATCCACAGGTGAAAAGATGCTCTCGTAAACGATTTTTTATAACCACAATATTGACAATTGTCATTAAAACAGAAAATATTACAAGACCTTGCTTATAAACTGTAAAGGTAAGTGCACCCATGTGTGCTATCATAAGATGAATAAGAAAGTTAAAGAATAACGCAATAGAGTAAATTATTAAAAGTGTCTTTTTTTGTTTTTTGGTTACGATTTCTGCAAAAGGAGTGTATCTCATTATTATAGGAAAAATCTGAGATATCGTACACGCAAATGCAATATCTAAAAATTCCATTTACATATCACTCAGCTTTCTTTGCATAGTTTTCCATTTGTAATCAGTAAAAGCTTTTTTTACATTTTCTCGTTCTTTTCTTCCTATCGAAAAGCTTACTCCGTTAGATAAAACAACTGTGTCGGTAGGTATGTTGGTTATCTGGCTTAACGAAACAATCGCATATCGCACTGGTTTGATAAAATCGTATGGTAGTAGCATTTCTGCAAGATTAGACATAGAAATGCTTGCAGTAATATCACCATGGGTAGTGTGTATTATGCATTTGTGGTTGTTAGATTCTACATATAGAATATCCTGAATATATATATCCTCTTCTGTCCTGCCAACCTTAACTGTTATAATTTTTAAATTTGTGTATGTGCTGAAAAATTTGTCAAGTACCTTAAAAAGCTTGTCTTTATCTATTGGCTTTACAAGGTAATGCAACGCAGATACATCATATGATTCAGCAGCGTATTCTGTAGAGGTGCTGCAAAAGATAATCTGTGTCTGGTGATTGTTTTCTATCAGCTTTTTAGCAGTGTCCATGCCGTTTATGCCGTCCATAAATATATCCATAAAAATCAGATTATAGCTTTTATAGTCAGAATTTAAAAAGGCTTCTCCGCTTGAAAACCTATCTATATCTGCAATCATATCATTTACATCAAGATATTCCTGCAGATAATTCAGCAATATTGTGCGTTCAGTTTCAAGGTCGTCACAGATTGCTATTTTAATCGACGAAAGTAAATTACTCAAATATAATCCCTACTTTTTGCACTTTTAATGATATACTATAAGTATATCATTTTAAAGTTTTTTCAACAAGTATCATTTAAGACAAGTTGAAGCTTCTTTTTATATAGAATATTCACAATTTAATATTATTATGTATTTCACGCTTTGCAATGGTATTTCACGCACTATAAATTTAATTGGTTGTTTTATGTGATATTATATTTTCATAGATATTACTACTAGGAGGGTATAGGATAATGAAGGTACTTCTGTTTGGAAGTGAAGCTGAATGCGATTTGATAATAGAAGTTTTAAAATGTAGTAGTATAGCAAAAAGATTGGAATATAGTCAGACCGACAATTCTGATGAGCTTTTGAATAAGCTTAAATCAATAAATCCTGATATGGTTATTGTGTCGTCAGATGGTGCATTTGGAATGGAGAGGATAATAGCAACCAGAAAGCTATGTCCGGATACAATGCTTCTGTGGTTTTCTAACGACAAGGATTTTGGTGCACAGGCATACCGATTGAATTGTGACTACTTTTCAGTAAAGCCTGTTACAAAGCAGAGAGTTTTATCTGTTATCGAAAAGCTGGTATCGTAAGTATTTATTACATACTTCAACTAAAGATTATTACTTTACTAATAAGTTGCTCATAAAATTTCTTGAAATCACCAAAACGCTCCCGTTTCCAAAGGGAGCGTTTTGGTTTTACTGTTTTATACCATTTAATTCTGGTGTGTGTTTAGTACTTAAACATTAAATTGGTGATATCTGTAATAATAAAACGAGCAAGCAGGCGTATAATATCAGAGTTAATCATAATTTAAAATATTTAGAAATATTAGGCTACTTATGTAATAATGCTATATAGATATACAGGTAATAGGATACAATTAACAAAAAAATAGTAATAATTTTTATTAATGAAGGTATTGACACTATATCTATATGTGGTATAATTAGTACAAATCAGTTGATATTATTTGATTTTTATTATTTGAAAATACAGGAGGATATATTTATGGAAAAATGGGTTTGTTCAGTATGTGGTTATGTTCACGAGGGTGCTATGACAGGTGACTTTGTTTGCCCTGTATGTAAGCAGCCTTCAACAGCATTTGTAAAGCAAACACCACCTGCACCAGCAAAAAGCAAGTATGCAGGTACTAAAACAGAGAAAAACCTATGGGAGGCCTTTGCAGGAGAATCTCAGGCCAGAAATAAGTACACATATTTTGCTTCTGTTGCTAAAAAAGCAGGCTACGAGCAGATTGCTGCACTTTTCCTTAAGACAGCAGAAAACGAAAAGGAACACGCTAAGCTATGGTTTAAGGCTTTAGGCGAGCTTGGTGATACACCACAGAATCTGCTAGCTGCTGCTGAGGGTGAAAACGCAGAGTGGACAGATATGTATGAGCGTATGGCAAGAGAAGCAGAGGAAGAGGGCTTTACAGAGCTTGCTGAACAGTTCAGAGGCGTAGCTGCTATTGAAAAGGCACATGAAGAAAGATACAGAGCATTACTTCGTAATGTAGAGGCTATGGAAGTATTTAAAAAGAGTGGCGTTACTATGTGGGAGTGTCGCAACTGTGGACACATAGTTGTAGGCTTAGAAGCACCAGAGGAGTGCCCTGTATGTAAGCACCCACAGAGCTTCTTCGAGGTAAGAGCAGAAAATTATTAATAAATAATTTTTATAGTACAAAAATTAAAGCTATTACACATCTTAAAGATAATGTGTAATAGCTTTTTGTTTTAGTTTATACAGTTGTAGCTTCTTTTGTTACATCAGCACTTTCTGTACTACCAGGGGCTTGTACAACGGTTGCTCCTACATTTTCGTTTTCGTCGTCTTTAATAAGCTTTAGTAATGTAGAAAAGATTATTTTCAGGTCAAGCAAGAAAGATACATTTTCTACATACCATACATTTAATTCAATACGCTTGTTCCATTCAACCTGTTTTCTGCCGTGCACCTGTGCCCAGCCTGTAAGACCTGGTCGCACATTGAACATCTTCTTCTGCTGCTCTGTATATTGGTCATAAGGCCATGGATGATATGTAAGAGGTGGTCGTGGACCTATAAAAGCCATGTCACCCTTTAAAACATTAAGGAATTGAGGTATTTCGTCAATACTTGTAGCACGGATAAATTTACCGATTTTTGTAACTCGGCTATCGTTTTTGTCAGAATAAACACCCGAGCCAGTTTTTTCTGCGTTCTGACACATTGAACGGAATTTGTAAATCTCGAACACCTTACCGTCTTTGCCTATTCTTTGCTGCTTGAAGATAACCGGACCAGGGCTTTCTATTTTTATCAGAATAGCCACAATTGCCATAACAGGTGAAGTGACAATTAAACCCAGCAGTGCAAACAGTATGCCAAAGGCTCTTTTGAAAAATCTTTTATACATAATATACCCCCATTTTTACAGCCTGTGACAAAAATATATTTTTTGCCACTTTCTCTTATTGATATTTTAACTTTTTATTAACAAATTGTCAATAATTCTGCAAGACTTTGCAACAGGGCACTGTGGTACTGAAAAATACGCAAAACAAAAACCGTAAGCAACAGGGTTTACTGTTGCTTACGGTATAAAGCTACTTGTTAACTAAGTTAAAATTTAAAAAATTATAGCTCAGCGAAGTACTTGATTGTTCTAACCATCTGGCTTGTGTAGCTGTTCTCGTTATCGTACCAAGAAACAACC
>JAXJDU010000237.1:0-4478 GCA_036301785.1 Acutalibacteraceae bacterium
AAGGATTATTTAATAATTTATCCTTTATAATATAGCCATGGTAAGAAAAAGAGAAAATGATAGATAAAGTAAATGCTGTTTTAAAATTACTTTTATCTATGTTGTAAATTATCAGATAATTAATAAGAGGAGTGCATAAAGATGAAAAAAATTATTATATCAGTATTGGCAGCAATATCTTTGGTGGGGATTGCAGGCTGTGCTACCGAAACAGCAGTTTTAAGCGAAGAAAAAGAATATGAGGTAACACAAAATATCCATTCGTTGGATATCGAAATCAATGCAGCAGATTTTGCAATTGAACAGGGAGATGAATTTTCAGTTGTAAGCAACCTTAAGAATCTTTCGGTTTCAGAAAAAGATGGAATTCTTAAAATTACAGATGAAACAAAGGCATCAGCAAAATATAATAATGCAACACTTACTTTGTATGTGCCAGAAGACATAGTTTTTGAAGATGCATCTATTATAACAGGTGCGGGCAGACTTACTGCAGATTCACTGTCTACAAATACTCTCAGCCTTAAAACAGGTGCAGGTATGGTACAGTTTAATAGCCTTAACGCTTATGACAGCGTAGATATTAAGGGTGGTGCAGGACAAATTAACATCGATGACGGAACACTTAATAATCTGTCATTGAATTTAGGTGTAGGACAGCTGGATATGACTACTGCTCTGCTCGGCGAAAATGATCTGCAATTTGGTGTAGGTGAGTCAGACCTGACATTAATCGGCAGTGAAGACGACTACCAGTTTGAAATCAAAAATGGCATAGGAGCAATCAGCATAGAGAATAAATCAGCTGCTTCCTTTACAAGCAACACAGATGGTAAAAGCTATGTCAGGGTTAAGGGTGGCATTGGTGCAACAAATATAGATTTTAAGGAATAAATATATAACATACCAGCCTGCTGAATACAGCAAGCCAAAAGTCTTATCAGATGAGTAATGCTTTGGAGTATTCTTTGTAGGGTAACATACATAATAGCAAAGAATCCTTGTTAGATGAATCCACCATATCTCGTACTGGTATGGTGGATTTTCTCACGCTGTATCAGCGTAGATAAGCTCAATTTCTGGTTATATACTTGTTGCTATGTAAGGCAAAAATCCCCTTATTGCAGTCTTGGAAATTTTCCAGCTTTCTGCAATAAGGGGATTTTATTATAAGTTGATGTAATACTATTTGATTTTAATGTTTTTTACTGAGTTTTTTCGGTCAGCACAGTGCAATACAGCAAGTCATTTTCAGTAGTTGTTTTATCAGAACAATTCACAAACCATATCGCAATATTCTACAGGGTCTTCAATCTGCAAGCCTGCAATAAGCAGTGCCTGTGAATAAAGAATTTTTACAAGCTTTTCAGCCTTTTCCTTGTCGTTTTCGTATGCTGATTTCAATGCGTTAAATGCGTCATGGTCAGCGTTAAGCTCCAGCACCTTGTTGGCAGTTGGCTTTGGCTCGTCGCCAGGCATATGTGCAAAATATTTTTCCATTTCGATAGAAACTGCACCCTCTGCGGACAGATAAACAGGATGAGATTTCAGATTTTTAGAAACAACAGCCTTTGTGATTTTACCACCAAGCTTTTCTGCTACAAACTCAAGAATTTCCTTGTTTTCCTCAGACTGCTTTTCTGTCTTTTCCTTTTCCTCGTCAGACTGTAGCTCTGCTTTGTCGTCAGCTATTGACATAATTGTCTTATCGCCGTACTGTATCAGTGTTTTAGCAACAAATTCATCAATATCATCTGTAAAATACAGGAACTCATAGCCCTTTTCTTTACAAAGCTCTGTCTGTGGTAAAGTCTTGATTCTCTGCTCGCTGGCACCACTTGCATAGTAAATATACTTCTGGCTTTCTGGCATTCTGGAAACATAATCAGCAAGTGTTGTATAGCCGTCTGTTGCTGAGCTTCTGAATACAACCAGGTCCTGCAAAGCCTCACGGTTTAAGCCATAGCTTGAAGCAATACCGAACTTAATCTGCAAGCCGAATGCTTTCCAGAAGGTTTCGTACTTGTCAGGTGAATTTTTAACAAGCTTTAACAGCTCGTTTTTAATCTTTTTCTCAATATTCTTTGCAATTATGTTCAGCTGTCTGTCGTGCTGCAGCAGCTCTCTTGAAATATTCAGTGATAAATCCTGAGAATCAACTACACCCTTTACAAATCTGAAGTAATCAGGCAAAAGCTGCTCGCATTTGTCCATAATCATTACACCGTTTGAATAAAGCTGCAATCCCTTGTCAGAATCGTTTGTATAGTAGCCATATGGAGCAACAGCTGGAATGTACATCAACGCCTTATATGATACTGTACCCTCAGCACTTACATTGATTGTTGCAAGTGGGTCTGTCATATCCATAAACTTCTCTTTATAGTAGCTGTTGTACTCCTCCTGAGTTACCTCGCTTTTGCTTCTTCTCCAGATTGGTACCATGCTGTTAAGGGTTTTAACCTCCTTAACTGTTTCATACACTGGCTCCTCTGAATCTGGTGCTGTGTTTACTGTGCTTTCAACATCCATTCTGATAGGGAAGCTGATGTAATCAGAATACTTCTTAACTAAGCCCTGTATTTTGTAGCTCTCAAGATACTCTGTGTATTTTTCAGACTCAGAGTCTTCTCTTATGTGCATGATAATCTGTGTACCACAGCTGTCCTTGTCAGCGTCCTCTATGGTGTAGCCGTCTGCACCGGTTGACTTCCACATATAAGCCTTGTCACTGTTGTACTTCTTAGTGATAACAGTAACCTCGTCAGATACCATAAATGCAGAATAGAAGCCTACACCAAACTGACCGATGATATCTGTTTTTTCGTTTTCACTAAGCTCGTTTTTAAACTGGAAGCTGCCACTTTTTGCGATAGTACCAAGGTTGTCTTCAAGCTCATCATAAGACATACCAATACCATTGTCAGAAACAGTAAGTGTTCTGTTTTCTTTGTCAACATCAATTTTTATGAATAATTCAGGCAGCTTTTCAGCTGAATTATCTGTAAGAGAAACAAAGTGAAGCTTATCAAGTGCGTCGCTGGCATTTGAAATTATCTCTCTCAGAAAAATCTCCTTATGTGTGTAAATTGAATTTACCATAAGGTCCATAAGTCTTTTGGACTCTGCCTTAAAATCCTTCTTCATTTTAATAACCTCTTTCGTGAATTTATTCTATACGCAGTTATATCCACTACATTTCTGTAGTGGATATAATAAAAATGCAATATAACCGATTATCAATCTACCTTTTCTGGTGCTGGGTAGTCAACGCCAAGTGTATCTACAGATACATTCTTCATAATCTGTGTATCAAGTGGCTTGTCAGCATAGTCTGTGTCACACTCTGCAATAGCGTTAACAACATCCATACCCTCTGTAACCTTACCAAAAGCAGCGTAAGAGCCATCAAGATGTGGAGCGTTCTTATGCATGATAAAGAACTGTGAGCCAGCTGAATCTGGTGCTGCAGAACGAGCCATAGAAATTACACCCTCTGTGTGCTTAAGTGTGTTGTTAAAGCCGTTCATTGCAAATTCACCCTTAATACTATAGCCAGGGCCACCACAGCCTGTGCCGTCAGGACAACCACCCTGAATCATAAAGCCATAAATTACTCTATGGAATGTAAGACCGTTATAATAGCCACTGTTTGCAAGGCTGATAAAATTATTTACTGTGTTTGGTGCAATCTCTGGGTAAAGCTCACCCTTGATGATATCACCGTTTTCCATTTCGATTGTAAAAATTGGATTACTCATATAGAAATCTCTCCTGATGTTTAAAATATTACAAGCTGTTTTGTAGCTTTTCACAATAAATATTATATATCACATCAACAAAATTTTCAAGCACTTAACACCTTAGAGTGCTAATTCTTTGTAAACATTGTTGGTATTAATTGTAAATAAACGGTTAACACAGTAAGATAAATCACTAATGGCTTATGGTTAAAGTGTTGGCGTAGGTTAAGACGGAGAGGATTGTTGCGTCTAATGTTTTTATAAATCGATGATAGTTTTCACAATTTTTTGAGTTCCTTCTACGGTTTTGTGAAAAACTGAGCCTGAAGTGAATTTGGTACAATTGTGTGATTTTGGGAAGACAGTAAAACGCTTCTTGGTATATCCAAGAGGGGCAAGAGCTGCGGCGACCATTCGACCAACTGTATTTTTTACTATGGTGTCGTTCAAATCCATATCACAAGTTGGATCGTTTGCACAGTAATTTTCAATCATTCTACCACAAGCTAAAATTGCTGGCTTATTTGCATCAGAATACTCTGCCATAGAAATTCTAACTTGAGGATCCCAAATTATGTCTTGGTAGATAGCCTTTGCTGTATTACTGTTCTTTAAACATGAGTTTGTTGAAAATGATGAGATGAAATCTTCAAATGATAACATAATTTCTGCCTCCTAAGTTGAAAATATTAATATTAAAAAATTGATATTGGTGTTGATATCAGTATATAATAT
>JAXJDU010000238.1:0-2070 GCA_036301785.1 Acutalibacteraceae bacterium
ATCAGGATAAGAAAACAGAATCCTCTCCAAGAATATACTTAAGCTCGTTGAGCATAGGCTCGTTGAGCATTACCCACAGGCTTCTTGGAGCTCTCAGCTTCTGATTAGTGTCTGTTACTTTTATTATTACCTGAGTATCACCACTGAAGATTTCCAGAACATTTTTTACCCGTCTGAATTTTTCGCTTTCCATGTTATCTATCTTCAGGTACAGAATGTGCTGCTTTTCGCCGTATACATTCTTCTGTACCGGTGCTTGCTGTGGCTTTGGTGCAGGAGCTTTTGCTGATTTTGGAACTTCAGCTGTATTTTCTTCAGCAGCTTTTTCTGCTGTTTTTTCATCTTCTTTATTTTTAAGCGACTGTATAACCTGATTTATGGACATGATTTCGTTACATAGCAGCTTAGGACTTTCGTCCTCTTTAAGGCTGAGTGTACCAAACATCTTTACTATTGTACCATCTGTTAAAAGTCTGCCGCTGCTGCTTAAAACCTGTGGGAATACAAGCACCTCTATACCACCTGTTTTATCCTCTACAAGGGCTGTAGCCATTGTCTGGTTATTCTTTGTGGTACGCACCTTAATATTAGAAAGCACACCAAGAATATTTACTCTGTCACCGTCCTTGTAGCGTTTGCTGTCGTTGGCATTCAACAGTCTTGAAATCCTGTTTGCCTTTACAGCCTTGCTTACAGCATCGTATTCATTCATAGGATGACCCGACAAATACATACCGGCTACTTCCTTTTCCATTGCAAGCTTTTCTGTTACAGAAAAATCCTCAAGCTTAATTATAGTTTGCTGTACAGAATCCTCCTGTGTGCCTGAATCAAAAAGACTGAGCTGTCCTGCACTTGTATATCTGTAATTATACTCACAGCTTTCAAGCACATTTTTCAGCGAGCTTATCATCTCTCGTCTGTTGTTACCAAGGTTGTCAAGTGCACCACATTTTATAAGGCTTTCTACTGCTCTTGAATTAATATTTTTACCGTACATTCTGCTGCAAAAATCATAAAACGATGTAAACAGGCCGTTTCTTCGTTCTTCTATTATATTTTCGATAAAGCCCTTACCAAGATTTTTTACAGCCATCAAGCCAAAACGGATATCGTCACCGTTAACTGTAAACGCTAACGAGCTGTAGTTTATATGTGGTGGCAAAACCTTTATATTATATTTTGCACATTCCTCGGTATAGCTTGCAAGCTTGCCGAAATTGTCAAGCACAGATGTAAGCAACGCAGCCATATATTCCTTTGGATAATGACATTTCAGCCATGCTGTTTTATACGAAACTGTAGAATACGCAGCAGCGTGGGATTTATTGAAGGCGTATGAAGCAAAGCTTTCCATCTCGGAGTAAATCGATTGTGCAACCTCTTTGCTTACACCTCGTCTTAAACAGCCATCTACAAGAACATTACCGTTTTCATCAGTTAAGCCGTTTATAAAAATATCCTGCTCACGCTCCATAACATCCTTTTTCTTCTTTGACATAGCTCGTCTTACAATGTCAGCTCTGCCAAGAGAGTAGCCTGCAAGACTTCTGAAAATCTGCATTACCTGCTCCTGATAGATGATACAGCCATATGTAACCTCCAGAATATCCTTTAATAACGGGTGCTTGTAAGTTACCTTTGACGGATTATGTCGGTTTTCGATATATTTAGGAATAGAATCCATAGGGCCAGGACGATATAGTGAGATAACAGCTATTAAATCCTCTATACTTTCAGGCTTCAACTGTTTAAGCACATTTCTCATGCCACCACTTTCAAACTGAAAAACACCCTCTGAGCTACCCTGTGACAGCATTTTAAAAACAAGCGGGTCTTTTTCGTCTATTGATTGCTCGTTGTAGTCCGGGTTTATCTGCCTTATCATTTCTTCTGCGTCATGGATTACTGTAAGGTTTCTGAGCCCTAAAAAATCCATTTTGAGCAATCCCAGTTCTTCCAGCGTTGTCATCGTAAATTGTGTAACAACAGCATCATCATTTTTTGCCAGTGGTACATATTCGCTTACAGGAAGCTCTGTAATAACTACACCTGCTGCATGCTTTGAGG
>JAXJDU010000239.1:0-4082 GCA_036301785.1 Acutalibacteraceae bacterium
CCCTCCCTTACAATCTTTGCTTACTTTCTTTTGTAAGAAAGTAAGTCCCCGTGCGGGATTAGCACTTTAAATAATAAAAAGTTTTATATTATAAATATAGTTTGTAAGAGCGTAAAATTCAAGCTTGCTATAAAATCAAGTAAGATACCGACACATTACATGTGTCCTTTATAAAAAATACTTTAAATCAGTACAAACTAACTGTAAATATTAAAATTTTATGATTGTGCTATAAAGCCATACAGAGTGCAACTCTGACCGATAAACTACAATTTAAACTTCAAACAAAAAACCGGACAGCTTTTACACTGTCCGGTTTTAATTTTCTTATTTATTCTACTACACCAGTAAATACTTCTGTTACAGGCTCTGTTGCAGGCTCTGTTTCAGCCTCAACAATGAACATCTCTGCAGGGTATTTTGCAAGTGCAGCGTCGTTTTTCTGACACTTATGAGCCTTTGCACCCTCCAGCATATCCTTTTCGAATTCTTCGTTTTTCATTTCTGAAATAACAGCCAGCTTTACATCTTCGTTTGTTTCAAGATTTTTAGCCTCGTTCTGGATATCACCCTTGTAAATGAAATAACACAGAGGAGCTTCACCATCTTCGCCAACTACAATATATTTAGCTTCCTTATCCTTCATACCCTCAAGAGCAGTTATTACATCCTCAGGTAGTCCAGACTTATCCAGAATATTTGTAGCTGTTAATGTTGGGTCTGCCTCGATAGTATAATCAGCCATGTAAGCCTTTACAGCATCGTCATAGGTTTTGCCACCATTTACATCATCTGCATATTTCTGTAGATCTGCCTTAACAGCCTTGATATCATCAGCTGATAATTTAGTTGTTGCTACAGATCCATCTTCTTCATTTGGAACTTCGGTATAAAGAGGCACAGAGAAATAACTATAGTTTACATAGTTTTCTGTATAGTGCTTTTTAAGCTCGTCCATTTTAATCTCTTTTGGACCACCCTCTGTATATGTAGCCTTAAAAATAGACTGAAGCTTAGCACTTGTTTCTCCATAGGTTTTTACAAAAGAATCCTTGCTTATACCCATAGCCTCTAAAGATGTTGAAAGCTGTGTCCAGGTTGAGTCTGTGTTAGCCTTATATGCAGCTACCTCCTGTGGAGTAAGCTTTAAGCCCATATCCTTGAAAACCTTGTTTACATATAGATAATGCTTACAGCTTTCATCAGTTTTAGCAGATATGTAATTTTTAGCAGTAACACTTTTTCCGTCGTCATCCTTCAGTGATAAGCCTAAGAAGTCACCAGTTGCAACATTAAGCTTTGTAGAAGCATCATTAAATGCCATATATTCATACAGAATATATCCACCAATTGGCAATGTTGAAGTTTCGTCTTTATATGACCAAGAATAATCATTTGGATATTTACCAAAAACTGTAGCCTGAGTACAGCCGGTTAGTGCAGAGCCTGCCATTAAAGCACATAAAGCAACTGCAGCTGATTTTTTGATTATTTTCATTAGTATCAGTCCTTTCTATTGTTAACCTAATTATTATACACTCTTTGTCTTTTTTTGTCTATCTATAAACTAAATCTTTTCTAAAATTTACAAAATATTTACCAACTTATTGTGCGTTTTACTAAAGCACAGTATAAACAGCTTATAAATCTTTAAAAATGAAACTTCATAAGCTCTAACTTGCAAAATTTAATAAATCATTCTTGATTTTTTTACGGGATAGTATTAAACTAATTGATATAATAATTGAAATAAATTTAATAAATAAAGCCAATAAATTTAAGGAGGAAGTATATATGGTTGATTCATTGATGACAAGAATAGAAGCGTTAATGCCTGGGTTTTCAAAAGGACAGAGGTTAATTGCTAAATATATTCAGACTGAATATGGTCAGGCTGCTTTTATGACAGCTGCAAAGCTTGGTGAAACTGTTGGTGTAAGTGAGTCTACTGTTGTAAGATTTGCCACAGAATTAGGCTATAGTGGTTACCCTAAAATGCAGCAGGCAATGCAGGAAATGATACGAGATAAGCTTACATCATTTCAGCGTATAGAGGTTAGCCAAAGCAGAATCGGTAACGGCAGTGTTATAGAGCATGTGCTTAACAGTGATATTGATAATATAAAGCAGACAATAGAAGAAACCTCTCGTGAAGATTTTAAAAATTCTGTAAAAGCTATTTGCAACGCAAAAACCATATATATCTACGGATTGCGTAGCTCATCAGCTCTGGCAAACTTTCTGGGCTATTATCTTGGCTTGATTTTTGGCAATGTAAAGGTAATTTCAACTGCAGACAGAGCCAGACTTTACGAAGAAATGAACAGAATAAACAGTGACGATGTTATGATTGCAATAAGCTTCCCACGATATTCTCATCATGTTTCTACTGCTATGAAATTTGCTATGGACAGAAATGCAAATGTTATTGCAATTACAGACAGTATGAATTCACCAATTGCTCAGGTTTCAAAATATGTATTGCTTGCAAGAAGTGACATGGCTACAATAGTAGATTCTTTGGTAGCACCATTAAGCCTGATAAACGCATTAATTGTTGCTACTGTTATTGAAAGAAAAGACGATGTTGTAGAAACCTTTAAAGAGCTTGAAAAAATATGGTATAACTATGGTGTGTATACCGACAAGCCATTTACAGAAAATTTTTCGTCAGAAAACGAGGTATAAATTATATGACACCAACTAAAATAATAGTTATAGGTGCAGGTGCGGCAGGTATGTTTTCTGCCGGACACTGTGCTATGTACGGTGCCGATGTAACCATAATAGAAAAAAATCAGAGAGTCGGCAGAAAAATAATGATAACAGGTAAAGGCAGATGTAATGTGACAAATAATTGCGATGCTACTACCTTTATCTCCAATGTGCCAACTAACGGTAAGTTTTTGTACAGTGCAATAAATTCGTTTGGTACAGATGATGTAATAAGCTTTTTTGAAAGCAGAGGACTACCACTGAAAACTGAGCGAGGCAACAGAGTTTTCCCTGTTTCTGATAAAGCACACGATGTTGTAGACAGTCTGCATGATTTTATAAAGGAATACAACTGTAAGGTAGTAAACGATGATGTAAAATCCTTGATTATAGAAGATAATGCAGTTAAGGGTGTACGCACCATGAGTGGAAAGGATTATTACTGCGATAAGGTTATTGTTGCAACAGGTGGTAAATCATACCCACTTACAGGCTCAACAGGTGCAGGCTATAACTTTGCACGGCAGGCAGGCCACACAATAATAACACCAAAGCCATCGCTGGTGCCTATTGTTTCTCCTGATGGTTTATGTAAAAGCTTGCAGGGTCTGGCACTGAAGAATATATCTCTTGCTGTTATCTCTAAGGCTGACAAATCTGTTCTGTACAGTGATTTCGGCGAAATGCTGTTTACACATTTTGGATTAAGTGGACCTGTTGTGTTAAGCTCATCAGCACACCTTGCTGATAAAAAAGTTGATGATTACTATATTTCGATAGATCTTAAGCCGGCACTTACCGAAAAACAGCTTGACGCAAGAGTGCTGAGAGATTTTGAACTGTTCATAAACAGAGATATACAAAACTCACTGGGCAAGCTGTTGCCTGCAAAAATAATTACTGCTGTAATAGAAAAATCTGGAATACCTTTTGATACAAAGTGTAACTCAATTACAAAGGAGCAGCGTCATAAATTAGTTGAGGTTATAAAGAATTTCACTGTAGAAATAAATAGCTTCAGACCTATTGAAGAGGCTATAATAACCTCGGGTGGAGTAAGCACAAAGGAGATTAACCCTAAAACAATGGAATCGAAGCTATGCAAGGGCTTATACTTTGCAGGCGAGGTTATAGATGTAGATGCATACACAGGTGGATTTAATCTGCAAATAGCCTTCAGTACAGGCTACCTTGCTGGTATGAGCAGTGCATGTGATTATTGAATTTAAAAGATAAATTGGAATTTGTCGAGTTAATAACAAACTTTGATAGACAAAAGTGTAAAGTTTAGGTC
Source organism: Acutalibacteraceae bacterium (assembly GCA_036301785.1). Classification (GTDB taxonomy): domain Bacteria; phylum Bacillota; class Clostridia; order Oscillospirales; family Acutalibacteraceae; genus CAG-964. Next base: position 4,010 of record JAXJDU010000239.1, read on the forward strand.
CACCCTTTTTAAAGGGTGGTGGGGTCGAGGGGTAACACCCCTCGTGGGATTTTAAAGGGCAAAGCCCTTTAAC
>JAXJDU010000240.1:0-3194 GCA_036301785.1 Acutalibacteraceae bacterium
TAATCACACTTAGCCTTAATATAAAACTCCTCTGATGTATCTAAACAGAATACAGCAAGATTATAGCCAAACACACAGCCACAATCTATTGCGATGTGGTTGTTTCTCTTTATTATAGTACCATTGTTGCCCTTTTCTCTGGCTGTTGGTGTGTGGCCTGTAACTGTAAATCGGTCGTCAAAATATTTACTGTTATAATCTGGTCGTGACCATAAAAGCTGTTTTATGGTGTAATCTTCGATTGCCTTGTCTTTGTCAAAAGGCTCTAACCCTGCATGGACTAAAAGATAGGCTTTATCATTTACTGTAATTTCCTCGTACAATGACATCTCGCTGATGTAATCGACTATCATACGTCTTTCATCTTCTGACAGCTCCATAAACTCTGCAAAGGTTTTATCGCCACCATTCATACGCCATAAAAGAAAATCCTCTGAATTTTTCAATATCTCATCGTTTTCCGTAGAATCAGAAGAAAAGCTTTTTAAAAACCTGAGTGCAGCAAATTCGTGATTTCCTGCTAACGGGATAATATTCTTACGGGACATAATATCCTTCATAAGCTTCATGGAGTCATAGCCTCTGTCGATGATATCACCAAGTATGTATAGGGTGTCATCGTCAGAAAAATTAATCATATCCAAGGCTTTCAGATATTCCTCATAACAGCCATGTATATCACTCATTACATATTTCATCTTATCAATCCTTTCGGTTATTTACGCTATAATAAGGACTTTGTTTTATGAAAGGTTAAGGCAGACACCCTGCCTGAAGGTGTCTGCCTTTATTTTGATTATATATTATTTCTGCTTATTCTTCTTTATCGTCAAATGACTGTGAAGCCAAAAATTGTAGATGAGCAAGCTTCTTTGTTGCCTGCATTTCTGCCATGTTAAATAGCATATCTGCTCTTTCTGGGTTTGCACGGGCAAGCAGGTTGTAACGGTTTTCTCCCATCAGGAAGTCACGGTAGCTTAGTGTAGGAGCCTTAGAATCGATTGTAAGTGGATTCTTACCAGCGTCAGCCAGTCTTGGGTCATATCTGTAAATATGCCAGTAGCCAGACTGTACAGCTTTCTTTTCTTCAGCCTGTGCAACTGTCATCTGTCCCTTGATACCATGGTTGATACAAGGAGCATAGCAGATGATGATTGAAGGACCGTTGTAGCTTTCAGCCTCTACAAAAGCCTTGATACACTGGTTGTAATCAGCACCCATAGCAACCTGTGCTACATATACATTGCCGTATGTCATTGCAATAGCAGCAAGGTCCTTTTTGTTTGTAGCCTTACCAGCTGCTGCAAACTGTGCAATAGAGCCACTTGGTGTTGCCTTAGAAGCCTGACCACCTGTGTTTGAGTAAACCTCTGTATCGAATACAGGAATGTTTACATCCTTGCCAGAAGCAAGTACATGGTCAAGACCACCAAAGCCGATATCATAAGCCCAGCCGTCACCACCGAATATCCACATAGACTTCTTTGCAAGCTGGTCTTTGTCGATTAATGTCTTCTTAGCAAGCTGACCAGCCTCACACTCGCAAGAGCTGATTTCCTCAAGCTTTTCGATAAGTGCATTTGCAGCCACCTTGTTTGCACCAGAATTTGTAATAGTTGCAAGGTAATTCTCGCAAGCCTCTTTTACATCTTCCTTTTCTACCTTCTGAGCAATCTCAGAAACATAGCTTGCCAGTCTGTCACGGATAGCATTCTGACCAAGTACCATACCATAGCCGAATTCTGCGTTATCCTCAAACAGTGAGTTATGCCATGCAGGACCCTTGCCCTCTTTATTTACTGTGTAAGGTGTAGCAGGAGCAGAAGCACCCCAGATTGATGAACAGCCTGTAGCGTTTGCAATAAACATTCTGTCACCGAATAGCTGTGTTGCAAGCTTTGCGTATGGTGTTTCACCACAGCCAGCACAAGCACCAGAGAATTCCAGCAATGGCTGGTTAAACTGGCTGCCCTTAACTGTTGTTTCTTTAAACTTAGCGGCAACCTCTGGCTTGCTTGGCAGGCTGAATCCGTAATCAAATACCTCCTGCTGTGGTCTTTGCTCGTCAATTGGCTTCATCTCAAGTGCCTTGTTGCCCTTCTTACCTGGACAAACCTGTGCACAAGAGCCACAGCCTGTACAGTCAAGAGCTGAAACTGTAATTGCAAATGTAAGCTCTGGCATACCTGTCATTGGTGCAGTCTTCATAGCCTCTGGAGCATTTGCAGCCTCGTCTGCTGTCATAGCAACAGGACGGATTACAGCGTGTGGACATACATAAGAACAGAAGTTACACTGAATACAGTTTTCTGGATTCCATGATGGTACATCTACTGCAATGCCACGCTTCTCATAAGCTGATGAGCCCTGTGGTGCTGTACCGTCAATGTGCTTAGCAAAAGCAGAAACTGGTAAATCGTTACCCTTGTAAGCGTTAACAGGATGTAGAATTGTGTTTACATACTCAACAACCTCATCTCTGCCATTTGTTGATACTACCTTAGCAAGCTCGCCTTCAGCGTTTGCCCAGCTTTCTGGTACATCTATCTTAACAAAGTCTGTTGTACCACGCTCAATAGCAAGGTGGTTCATGTCTACAATAGCCTGACCCTTTTTGCTGTAGGACTTTGTAGCAGCGTCCTTCATATATTTAACAGCGTCTTCCTTAGGGATAATGTTAGCTATTGTAAAGAAAGCAGACTGTAGAATTGTATTTATTCTGCCACCCAGACCAATCTCTTTACCGATTTTGATACCGTCGATTGTGTAGAAGTTAATCTTCTTCTGAGCGATAATTCTCTTCATTTTATTTGGTAAACGCTCCTCAAGCTCTTCACCACTCCAAGGGCAGTTAAGCAGGAAGCTGCCACCCTCTTTAAGGTCGTCTACCATATCATATTTAGTTACATAAGATGGGTTATGACAAGCTACAAAGTCAGCCTTGCTGATGTAGTATGTAGACTTGATAGGCTTGTCACCAAAACGCAGGTGAGATACTGTTAAGCCACCAGACTTTTTAGAGTCGTAAGCAAAGTAGCCCTGTGCGTACATATCAGTTTCATCACCGATAATCTTGATAGAGTTCTTGTTAGCACCAACAGTACCGTCAGCACCAAGACCCCAGAACTTACAAGAAGTTGTACCTGCAGGAGTTGTGTTCGGATTTTCAACTCTTGGGAGTGAGAGATTTGTAA
>JAXJDU010000241.1:0-4830 GCA_036301785.1 Acutalibacteraceae bacterium
CCATATAGCATAACAAAAAGCGATAAAAGCTATCTGCTGCTTTCATCGCTTTTTATATGTTTTTATTATTTAATTTTATCCGTATAATTCTGCTCGTAGAGTGTTTGCACAGGTTTCCATTGCTGCAACTGCAACAGGGCCTGCAGTGCTGTAGCCATATCCACCATTTTCAACAACGGCAGCAAACGCTAATGGTATATCCTTGTCCTGAGAATAGCCCATCATCCATGCGTGTGGCTCTTTATCGTCGCCTACCTCGGCTGTACCTGTTTTTGCACATATTGTCAATGACGGGAATAAACCGTCACCGTAGTAGCTTGTTACATTATATCTCATATATTCATCAAGCTTATTTGCAAGCTGTGAATCAAGCATATTTACATCGCCAGAATCATCAAGCTTTAACTCAACCACACCAGATTTTATTTCCTCTGGCAATGGTGTAGAACCACCGTTTGCGATTGCTCCACATATTATAGCCATATGCATTGGATTTGATTCAAGTGTATACTGTCCTATTCCAGACCACGCAAGATCGTTTTCGTTAGCCTTATCAACATTATAAGTGCTTTGTGCAGTTATTGTTCCGTTTATTTTATAGGTAGAATTAAATCCCATTTTTTCTGCTGTAGCAGTCATTTTTTCTATACCTAAACGCTGGGCAAGCTCTGCAAAAACGATATTACATGATTGTGCAAGTCCGTCTTTGAGGGTAATATCACCATGGTTATGCATACAGCTTATTTTTTCTCCACCTATTATCACGCTACCGTCACAACGGAAAATCTCATCCTCTACCCCGTTGATATTTTCCAGTGCTGACGCTAATGTGACAACCTTAAATATGGAGCCTGGTGTATATCTGCCTGCAAGCACCTTATCAATATAAATACCGTCGTATTCGGCTTCGTTTTCTTCTGTTATTTCTGGTGGGTCAAGAGGGTCGTAGGTTGGTGTGCTTACACTGCACAAAACTTCGCCTGTCTTGTAGTTATATACAACCACAGCACCGTTATATCCATTAAGTGCGTTATAAGCAGCATTACAGGCGTTGGCATCGATATTAAGGTGAATATCATTACCACCCTTTAATGACTTTGGCATACCAAGACCCCATATATAGTTAAAGCCTATAAGTTTTGCACGGTATGAGCTTTGGATAGCAGTTGATATATTCAGGCTGTCATCACCTACAACATGAAGTGTTGAAAGTCGGGTCATGTGGTCCTGATTATATAGTCGCAGGTCATTCTCTGAATAAGCAAGAGGTATACCGTTTCTATCGTATATCGCACCTGCTGTCGACAAACCTCCATTACCAGAAAGATGTCCATTATAGGTGTGCTGTATCCACTGCTGTGAATTCATTGCTGTTCTTACAATAAACACAACCATACCAATAATTACTAAAACTGCAATTATAATAACAAGAGTTGTTCTTGAACGGGTTTTTCTCATATGCTACATTCCTCCTTCTGTGAAAAAGAAAGTAAATTATTTAGACTTTTTAACAGCGTAGGTTCGTTCATCTGCTGCCTTGATAAACGCAAGCAGACACCAGCAGGAAATCATACTGGAACCACCAAGGCTGATAAATGGAAGTGTTACACCTGTAAGCGGTAAAATATCTGTTGCTCCAAAAACATTCAACGCTGTCTGTACAAGCATAAGACCAGCTGCACAGCAGGCTGAAACTGAATAAAAGGTTGAACGGCTACGGGTTGTAATGGCTCTTGCATAAATTACAAGTGCTATTATACAAACTACCATAGCTACTGCAATAATTACACCTATTTCTTCACACATCAGTCCAAAAACAAGGTCACTTTCTGACGCAAATACATACTTAAGATATCCATTACCTGTACCAACGCCAAACAAACCTCCACTTGCAGAATATGTAAGAACTCTTGCCTGCTGATAGCCTGTACTGTCAGCTAATTCAAAGCATTTGCCCCACGCACTGAAACGGTCGGCAATGTACGGCTTAAACGAGATTACAAATACTGCACCCATTACTGCTGCTGCAACTGCAAGTATAACAGTTTTGATATCTCCACTACGCATAAATGAAATAAACAAAAATGTGCAGAAGAAAATAAGTGCTGTACCAAGGTCACTCATTATAATCAGAGCACCTACACACATCATAGAAAATATGATAAAGTGTAGCAGGTTACCCTTTGTAAGCAGCTTATCAAGTGCCGAGGCACTTACAAAAATATAGATAACCTTTACAAACTCTGATGGCTGGATTGAAACTCCACCGATATTAAGCCACAAAGCTGCACCGTAGGTTATTTTTGCAAATGCTATATTTATACCTAAAAACGCTACTGCAAGAATATAAAAAGGTATTCTGAAGCGTTCAGCAAGGTCGGGGTTTTCGATAAATTTTATTATAATACAAAATCCTATCATACCACACGCCATGGCTATTGTCTGCACAATACTTTGCCTGAACACCTGCCTTACAAGCAACATAACACCAGTACCACTCATAAATATTGCAAGCGACTCAAGCTCGAAGCCTACTCTTTTTAAAAGCTTGGTAGAAACAATATAAAACAGCCAGCTAACAGCTGTAAAGGCTCCCCACGCTATAAAAGGTTGAAAATCCTGTATTTCATCACACAGTGAAGCTTCAACAGCTAGAAAGAACAGAAATATAGATATCAGCAACATAAGATGTGTAGATTTGATACTTGCTTTATTTTTAGCTCTGCTAAAAAACCATGATTTGCTGTCTGGGATTACATCATCTGTTCTTTTTACTACATAGCTTGTTTCACCTACAGTGATAACATCATCTATCATTACAGGTGTACGGCCTTCTGTTTGCTCTCCGTTTACAAATGTACCACTCTTAGAGCCTACATCATTTACAAACCAGCCAGCTTTTCTACGCAAAAGCACTGCATGATCTCTTGACACAGTAGGGTCTTCTACTATAATATCGTTACCCTTACCTCTGCCAAGAGAATTCTCCCAATACAAAACCGGTATAGTTTCTGCTGTAGCATTATTAACAAGCATAATCAAAGCATTTTCTTCTCTTCTGTGTCTACGCATAGAGCTGAAGCATTGAAATACTATAATAATAGCTAATATCGGCAATAACATTCTGATAACAAGAAGTGCAAAATCAATTACAACATTCAGATAAGGAAGATTAAACCAAGATAAAAATTCCATATATTCACCCCTTTATCGTTAAACAAAAATATACTAACAGTTAGATAATATTCCAATAGTATAAAAAAGTCAAGAAACATACTGTTAACAAAAGGAAATAAGTTTGCTATTTTTGATTTATAGCAGAAAATCAGGCTGATACCAAGCAAAAAATTATGCTTAGTATTCAGCCTGATTAATAAATCACTTCGATTTTATCTGTATCTTCACTGCGTAACGCAATTACTGCTCCTCTTATTTCGTATGCATATAAATTACCAAAGGGGCTTTTCTGAACAACCTCTACTGCTGCTCCATTGGTAAAGCCTAAATCCAATAAGCGTCTGTGATGTATTCCATGTGATAAAAGCTGTTTTATCACACATTTTCCACCTAAAGGCACACCTGTCAGCAGGCCTGTTGATTTTCCCACTATATATCACCATACTTACAGTAATAAATTTTAAACTCTTTTATTACAATATATGAGCTGGACTGTATTTGTGTTACAGCTTGTTTGGTATGGTTAATACACTTTTCTAAATATTCTGTGTCAAAAAAACGCTTGCAATTAAAATACAGGCTTATCAGTATTTACATTTGAAGCTGCGTTACTGATAACATTAGTAAAATAGCGTTGAATATCCTGCTGGCAGGTTATTTTTACATCACTTTCTTTTATCAGCCTTTGAGTTGCAAGTGGTAAAGAATAAAAATACTCCTTTGCTTCTCTGTCAAGATTATTAATGTCAGACATACTATATCACCTCGTATATAGTATACCCATTTTGAGTATATTAAGTATTTTTTCTGCTTACATAATCAATAAACTCCTGTTTTATACTCTTTAAATTTCTTTGTCGGATACATACAACATCTCCGTTTATCAATTCAAAATTCTTATCTGCATTTTTTATGTAATCCATATTAACCAGAAAGCTCTGATGACATCTTAAAAAGCGTTTATCATCAAGCTCTGCTTCTATATCTGTAAGCTTTTTATAGATATGATAATTTTCACATTCGCCATTGCTATGCAGAATACATTTTGAGTTTGAGCTTTCTATATATAATATATCATCGAATTTAAGCGTAACAAACCTTTTTCTCTGCTGTATTCTGTAAACACCGGCATTATAATTTGGCGTTATCCTGTTCATTACTGTTTTCAGCTTTTCAGGTATCAAAGGCTTAATAAGATATCCAGCAGCATTTACATCGTAGCTATCAACTGCAAAGCTTGCTGTACCAGTAATGAAAACTATCTGACCGTTGTAGTTTATATTATTCCGTAATCTTCTTGCAACATCAATGCCCAAATCTCCCTGCATATAAATATCTAAAAATATTAAATCAAAGTTTTTTCCGTCCTGAATATCATAAATTAAATCTGCACCATCAATATATTCAGATATAAAGTAATCTATATGTTTTTCTACAAAATAATCGCACAATAAATCTGCTGCAATTTCTCTATCCAGCATGCTGGCATCACAAATAGCAATATTCAAAATAACACCTCATTATAACTATCTAATACTAAAATATTCCGTAAATAACCCTATAACAAATCAATCAACTGTCAAATTCATCGTCTATGCTGATGATTTCAATAAAAAACATCTATATTAAAAATATATTGTATAATCCAGTTTA
>JAXJDU010000242.1:0-6157 GCA_036301785.1 Acutalibacteraceae bacterium
ATGCCATTTTCAATGGCATTTTTAGGAAAAACTATGAGTTAAAGGGTTTCACCCTTTAAAATCCCACGAGGGGTGTTACCCCTCGACCCCATAAACTTTTGAAAAAGTTTAATCAAAACTTTTAAGTTTTGATTTGTGCGTAACTTAGCGACAAACTACAATTTGAATTGTCTTAAAATAAATTCTTAAAGAATTCTGCAATATTTCCCCAAAAGCCCTTATCAACCGACCTGTATTCAACACTGGCTGTAGTAACAAGTGGTACCTCGCATAAAAGCTTGTTGTCAAGGTAATATTGTGCTGTGCCTACAACCTCACCCTTTTCAAGTGGAGCATACAAAAAGCTGTCTATAATAATCTTGCGTGTTATTTTGCTGTTGCTGTCTGCAGGCTTTACATAGTCTATAGTTTTTACAGGCTTTATAGTTACGCTGTTTTTATTGCCACCAACTACATCTGCATTTATTGTATATCCCTTATCAAAATCAGTTACAGCTGTTACCTTAGAAAAGCCATAGTTGTACATATTTATATGGTCGTTCCAGTCATCAGGAGCATTAAGTGTTACAGCAATCAGCTTTACACCGTCCTTTTCGGCAGATGTAACCAGACACCTGCCAGATTTTTTAGTGAAGCCGGTTTTGCCACCGTTGCAGTATTTATACAAAGAAAGCAGTTTGTTGTGGTTGCCGTAGGTAATGCTCGTATTGTCAGGGCTTATAAAATCTACCTTAGCAGTTTTCTTTGCTGTCAGCTCTGCAAAGCTTTGGTTGCTCATTGCATATGCCATCAGCTTTGCCATGTCAAGTGCTGTAGAATAGTGATTCTCGTCATCTAAGCCAGACGGAGTAACAAAGCTGGAGCTGGTCATACCAATCTGCTGTGCCTTTTCATTCATAAGCTTTGCAAAATCATCGGCAGAGCCAGCAATAGCAATAGCAGCAGCGTTGGCTGCATCGTTACCCGATACTGTCATCATGCCTGTTGCAAGGTCAGAAAGCCTCAGCTTATAGCCCTCTTTAAGATACATAGATGAGCCTTCTGCTATCATTTCCTTTGTGAAGGTTACCTCTTTGTCATCAGCCTGTGAATTTTCAAGAGTAATAAGTGTTGTAAGTATTTTTGTGGTGCTAGCCATACTCATTTGCTGTGCAGAGTTTTTTTCGAAAAGTACCGTGCCATTATTTGCACAGTAAAGCACAGCTGATTGTGCAGATACGCCTATTGTGTCAGCGTCTGCTTTAGCTGACACAGAAAAAATACTCATGAACACTACAAAAATAAATATTAAAACAATAGCTGTAATGCACCATTTCAACATAAATCACTCCTAATTAACCTCTTACAGGCTTCTAACGAAATTTTATGTTGAATTAAGTGCTTTTATTACAGCTGTGCTGATAGTTTTTATTCCTCGGCTGTGTCAGTATCTGTAGCCTTAGCCTCTGTTTTATTTTTATCTGCTTTATCCTTGCTGAAAATAGCAGAAATCTTATCAACAATATCTGGTGCCATTGCAAGTGCCTTTTCTGCTGCTGTTGAGTTAGGCTCATCTATTGTAAGCACCTTAGCTTCACCCTTGGAAATTACAATAAAAGCAACAGGGTTAATTGATACACCAGCACCAGCACCACCACCGAATAAATCCTTGTTTGGTGCTGACTTTGCAGCAAAGCTTGAGCCACCTGACGCAAATCCGTATGATACCTTTGAAACTGGCACAATAATTGTACCGTCAGGTGATGTTACAGGTGTGCCTATAACTGTATTTACATCTACCATCTGATTGATTTTTTCGATTGTAGTACCCATAAGACCTTCTAGTGGTTGTTTGTTTTCCATAACTACACCGTCCTTAATAATTTTTTATTTATAATTCAATAGTCAATTTATACGACTAACTTTTTACCTTTTGATTTTCTTTATTATTATCAGCCTTAGATAAGCCGATATACAGCAAAATTCCCTTGATACCGTACTTTAATACAATTCCTATAACTAATCCCAGCCTCATGCGAAAGCACAGAAGCAGCTGTGCTGTGGTTTCTTTTTTATCGTAATCGGTTGTGATGTTTATATCGGGTGTTTTTAAAAATGTTATCAAGCCCGATAATGCACCCAATAAAGGGTAAACGGTACTGCATACATATCCAAAGTTAAGTGCTGTTTGTGCTGCGTCTTCGCCACCTGCTACAATGTTAAGTGACAGCTTTTTAATTCTTAAATGATTCAGGGTTGATGACGAAAAGCTTTTTATAAGGTCAAGTATCTGAGAGAGCACCTCTATCACGCCAGACAAACCGTCTTCTTTTGATATAGAGCTGAAAACGCCCTCTTTCTTTTCATCTGTATCAGTCTTTTTTTGCTTTGACTTATCAGCTTTTTTATCAGTCTTTTTCTTGCTTTTTTCAGGCTTCTTTTTTTCTTTGGTGGGGTAGAGGTTTATTTTGATGAAAAAGTACCTCAGCCATACAGCAAGCTTATCGTCACGGTAATCAATATAAATATTAACATTAAGGAATAACAGAAAAGCGATAACAGCCAATATTGATAATATTATTTTCAGTGCTGTCATCGGTCTTAACTCCCTTCGTTTTTATATTGCTTAGTATGTTTCTGGTAAAAGCCCTCAGATGATTTTATTCAGCGTCAGCAGAGTCAGCTGTGGCTTGTGTGCCGTCTGCTTCACTGTTGCTGTCAGATTCGTTATTGCTGTCGCTTTCAGATTTTTCATCGTCCTGCTGTGGCAGTGGTGGCAAATCGTCAAGCGATTCTATCTGGAAGCATCTTAAAAAATTCTCGGTTGTACCGTACAGCAAAGGTCTGCCCGGTAGCTCAAGTCTGCCCTTTTCTTCTACTAAGCCCTTAGTTGTTAAGCTGCCTATTACACCCGAGCAGTCTACACCACGCACCTGCTCAACAAATGCCTTTGTAACAGGCTGGTTGTATGCGATTACTGCAAGCACCTCAAGTGCAGCCTGTGAAAGTGGTGAATTTCTCTTTAAATCCATTACTCTGCGTATGTATTCGCCATAAGCCTTTTTGTTGCAGAATTGATAGCTGTCTTCTAAGCGAATTATCGCTATACCGTGGTTGTCGTTATTGTATTCAGCCATAAGCTCAGTTATGGCTTCTTTAGCCTGTGTCTGTTTTATTTCAAGTGCCTTGCTGATTGTGTCAAGCTGTACAGGTGCACCGTTTGCAAAAAGTATAGCTTCTATGGCACATTTAATCTCTGATTTCTTCAACGCTATTATCCTTTCTTAACAGCCTTACATCGGCTGTGTCACCGTCACCATCAATACGGATACGGCTGTTTTTTACAAGCTCAAGCACAGCTAAGAATGTAGCCACAAGCTCTGATTTAGGGCTGCCGTCCTTGAACAGGGTTCTGTACTTAACTGGTGTACCGTCCCATAGCTGTCTTAAAACATATACAACTCTTGAGCTTACCGAAACTATTTTTCTCTCAACAATGCCACTAAAGGCCTCTCGTGGAGGTGGCAGCTTGTTTTTGCCTCTGCCAACAGCCGACAAAAATGCCTTTGCAATATCCTCTGGTGGATGTTTGCGTGTGTAGGTCATGTCAAATTTAACCTTTGACGGAGCCTTTGTATATATATCATAGGTAGCCATTTTCTCAAGCTGTGCAGCAATTTTTCTGCATTCCTGATATTCAAGCAGCTGTCCCTCAAGCTCTTTTTTCAGCTCCTCGGCTTCTTCATGCTTTGGCAATAGTGACACTGATTTGATATACACAAGTCGAGAAGCCATCTCTAAAAATTCGCTTGATATATCCATCTGGTCTTCCTGCATCTGGTTTATCTGCTCCATATATTGCTCCAGCAAAACTGCTATTTCAATATCACAGATATCCATTTTATGCTTTGTAATAAGCTGTAACAGCATATCAAGAGGACCCTCAAAGTCGCACACCTTATATTTTAATACTGTGGTTTCCTTGTCCACTGGTATACCCCCTGGTTTTTAGTAATCGTTAATTTTGCAGTGAAATTATCAGTATAAGCCTGCAAATGGCAGCGAGGTTACCTTGATTATAAGCTGAGTAAGAATATTTCTTGCAAAATCAAGTGGGCCAGTTAATGCACCGAATGCAATAAGGAAAATTAAGATTGTATTGAAGTGTCTTTCGTACTGGTAAGCCTTGTAAACCAGCTTATCAGGCAAAAACGCAAAAAGTATTTTTGAGCCGTCAAGTGGTGGAATAGGTATAAGGTTAAATACAGCCAAAGAAATATTTACAGCCAGAAAATAAGAGAAGAATGTAAATAACAGGTCTACAACAGTAAACATAACATCAGACAGAGCTACATTATATACCAGAGCAACCGATCCGTTAACAAACAAGCCACCAACAAGTGCAGCCAGCAGATTGCTTACCGGACCAGCTAAAGCTGTTAATGCCATGCCAACCTTTGGGTTTTTGAAGTATCGTGGATTTACCGGCACAGGCTTAGCCCAGCCAAAGCCAACAAGTAAAATCATAAGTGCACCCACAGGGTCTATATGTGCAGCAGGTGAAAACTTAAGTCTGCCCATGTTTTTGGCAGTTTTGTCACCAAGCTTATAGGCAATAAAGCCGTGTGCAAATTCGTGCAGTGGCATAACTAAAAACACAATTACAGACACTGCAAGTATGTTCATAAGTGCAGTCTGCAGCGAAAATTCTCCGTTAAGTAAGCTATATAGCATAGCAGTTCCTCCTTAAAGTAGATGTTAGTATAAGTATATTGTATTTGTATAAATATACTGATTAAAAAAGATATATAAAAAGTTATTTTACAGCTTATTATAACATACAGCTATTGCTTTTTCAATGAATTAAAGGTAAACTATAGTTAATAATAAAGGCTGATTATGGCTATAGAAATTATAGTCAGATTTATTTTACTTATACGGCTGCAACGGCGTTTTAATGTAGTTCTGCAGCTGGAAAACAACGCTTTCTGATGTGTAATCTGCTGAATTAGTTCAGTAAAAAAAGTGCTTTTATAGTGTAAATAAATTTTTAAAAACTATTGCATTTTTTGAAGAAATCTGTTATTATATAAAGCGTTGTATTCATATAAGATTAAATAGCACTTAAGGAGGTGCCGAGATATGGCAAAATGCGAAATTTGTGGCAAGGGCGTTACCTTCGGTATTAAGGTTTCTCACTCACACAGAAGATCAAACAGAACATGGAAGCCAAACGTTCAGCGTGTAAAGGCTATTGTAGATGGTTCTCCAAAGCGTGTTTACGCTTGTACTCGTTGCCTACGTTCAGGTAAGGTAACAAGAGCTATCGCTGCTCCAGCTGTTGCAACAGAGGAATAATCAAGTTTTTGAGCTTTTGGGGACACCTATATTCAGGTGTCCCTATTGCTTTGTGTACGGGTTTATAAGTGCTGTTCAGAAAAATAAAATATAGACAGAATAAAAAAGCTTGAAGCTCAGCAGTGCTGAATTTCAAGCTTTTTTTGATATGATGATTAATTATATCAGTGTTGGGCATACCTGTGTTCAATAAAATCAAGGTATGTGGTTATTGGTCAGCAAGATATTTTTCCAGTGCCTTTGCTAGCTGGTCCGGGCAGGATGTATTCTTCATGCCACATTTAATACCTTTGCAACGCTTTATAACATCTTCGGCTTCCATGCCGGCTACAAGTGCACCAATGCCCTTGCCGTTGCCATTACAGCCACCGTTAAAGCTTACTTTTTTTACCTTTGTGCCATCCATTTCTATATCTATAGTTCTGGCACATACTCCTGTTGTTTTGTAATTCATTTTTAACCTCCGTGTTACGCTAGAAATTGTAGTTTGTTGGTCAGAGTTGCACTCTGTGGCTTTATAGCATAATGCTATAGTTTTAATATTTATAATTAGTTTGTACTGATTCAAAGTATTTTTTATAAGGGACACATGTAATGTGTCGGTATCTTACTTGTTTTGTACTTAAGCTAAAAATAATAGCTCTTACAAACTATTTTTATAATATAAAACTTTTTATTATTTAAAGTGCTAATCCCGCACGGGGACTTACTTTCTTACAAAAGAAAGTAAGCAAAGATTGCAAGGGAGGGAATTTCGAAATCCCCTCCCTTAACCCTCCCCACACGACCAAAGGGGGACTTTGTCCCCCTTATGGAATCC
>JAXJDU010000243.1:0-4751 GCA_036301785.1 Acutalibacteraceae bacterium
AAGGGCTTTGCCCTTTAAAATCCCACCAGGGCTTTGCCCTTGACCCACCAGCCTTTGAAAAGGCTGGACCTAAACTTTACGCTATCTCGCCACTGGTGTGAGCGTCAGCTAACAGATAAACTACAATTTTAAATACAAGGAGGTGTATTTATGGCTTCGTTATTTGAACAGCCTATAAAATTTTTAAAGGGTGTAGGCGAAAAAAGAGCCGGGCTTTTTGCAAAGCTGGGTGTAAATTCTGTGGGAGAGCTTATTTGCTATTATCCACGCACCTATGAGGATTGGAGCAACATAGTGAATATATCTGACATAAAGCCAGAGGAGGTTTGCTGTATAAAGGCAGTTGTTACAGCACCACCGTCAGAAAGTCGTGTGTCGGGTGGCAGAGTAATCACAAAGGTACGCCTTGCAGATGATACCGGCGTAGTTACAGCAACCTTTTTTAATAACAAATATGTTAAAAATATGCTTGTTTATAATTGTGAATATCTGTTTATGGGTAAGGTTAATTATTCAATGAACAGGGCAGAGATTATCTCGCCGGAATTTGTTCAGACAAATAAAGCAAAGGAGATTCGTCCTGTATATGGCTGTACTCATGGCTTAACATCAAGGCAGATAGAAAGTACCGTAATAAATGCACTACAGCTGTTACCAGAAAAAATCAAAGAGAGCATACCCTCTGATATTCGTGAGAAATACGATTTAATCACCTATGATGAAGCAATCAGAAGTGTGCATTTTCCAAAGGATAAGGAAACTCTGCTTAAAGCAAGAAAAAGACTTATTTTTCAGGAACTTTTAGTTTTATCTCTGGGATTATACTCTATGAAAAACGGCAGAAGAAGCGAAACGGCTGTAAAAATAGAGCGTTCATATCTTGATGAATATAAAAAGCTTTTACCATTTACACCTACAGAGGGGCAGCAAAAAGCAATGCAGGATTGCATTGATGATATGATTAACAGCCAATACCCTATGAGCAGACTTGTGCAGGGTGATGTAGGCTGTGGTAAAACAGCAGTTGCAGCAGGTGTAAGCTATAGTGTTATAAAAAACGGTTATCAGGTAGCCTTTATGGCACCAACCGAAATCCTGGCAGAGCAGCATTATAATTCCCTTACAAAGCTTTTTGAGGGTACAGGTGTTAATGTAGAGCTTTTAGTCGGTGGCAATAAGGCAGCACAAAAACGCAGAATAAACGACGCACTTGCAACAGGTGCGTGCGATTTAGCTGTTGGTACTCATGCTTTATTGTCAGATACAGTAGAATTCAGAAATCTTGGTCTTGTCATTACAGACGAGCAGCACCGTTTTGGAGTGGCACAAAGAAATACACTTGTAGAAAAGGGAGAAAACCCACATCTGCTTATCATGTCAGCTACACCAATTCCTCGTACACTTGCGTTGATTGTGTACGGTGATCTGGATATTTCTATTATAGATACTATGCCACCGGGCAGACAGACCATAGATACATTTTTGGTTAACAGTAAAAAAAGAAATGGTATGTACGGATTTATAAAGGAGCATCTTGATAAAGGCAGACAGTGCTATATTGTATGTCCTGCAGTAGAAGAAAACGAGATGTTCAATGTTGCAGCAGCTGAGCAATACGCAGAAAAAATACAGGAAAATGAATTTCGTGATTATACCGTTGGTGTTTTACATGGCAAAATGAAGCCAGCGTTAAAGGAAGAAATCATGACCAGCTTTAAAAACAGAGAAATTCAGATTCTTGTAGCTACAACAGTTGTAGAGGTAGGTGTAGATGTGCCTAATGCAACTGTTATAGTAATAGAAAACGCCGAGCGTTTTGGACTTTCACAGCTACATCAGCTAAGGGGAAGAGTAGGCAGAGGTAGCGAAAAATCCTATTGTATTTTAATGTCAGACAACACAAATCCAGACACACAGCAAAGATTAAAAACTATGTGCGTTACAAATAATGGCTTTGAAATAGCCGATACCGATTTAAAGCTTCGTGGCCCTGGTGACTTTTTCGGTTCACGACAGCACGGCTTGCCAGAAATGAAAATTGCTGATTTAGCAAATGTGGAATATCTGAAAACAGCAAGCCAGGCTGCCGATGAAATAATAAAAAAAGACCCATATTTACAGCACGACGAGCATAGAATGTTAAAAGCAGAGGTAAAACGACTATTTGCAAAAATAGGTGATGGTGGTTTTAATTAAATTTTAACAAAGTTTAATTAAAGGTTTGTAATTTTGACATTTATAGTGTATTATATAAACTGTGATTATATTGCTTAAAATTAAATAAAAAGGTGTGTTAAAAATGAAGAAGAAGCTTTCTGTTCTGTCTGCACTTATTATGATAATTATTATACTGGTTAATTCAGTTGTATCGGTAGGTGCTGTTAAAAACTCAATTAACTTTAAACCAAAAACAGATATTTTTTATCTTGTTAATATGGATACAGATACAGTTGTTTATAGTCAGAATTCAGACAAAAAATGCTATCCTGCATCTACAACAAAGATAATGACATATATCGTTGTTACAGAAAATATAAAAAATCCAGAAACCGAAAAGGTAAAAATCAAGCAGGATTTACTTGACCAGCTTGCAGGTACAGGCAGTTCATTGTCAGGTCTTGAGGATTATGTAGGTGAGGAGCTTACAGTATTCCAGCTTTTGCACTGTATGATGGTAAGCTCTGGTAACGACGCAGCCCTTGTATTGGCTGATTATGTAGGTAAAGGCAGTGAAGAGGAATTCGTAAAGCTGATGAACAACAAGGCTAAGGAGCTTGGCTGTAAGAATACAAAGTTTATGAATTCACATGGTCTGCATGACGACAATCAATATACAACTGCTGAGGATTTATTTATTATTACCCGTTATGCGATGACAACACCATACTTTACAGACATAACAAATACAGTTGAATATTACATAGACGGTGACGACGAAGTACCATTGTCAAATACAAATCTTATGCTTCATAAGGATGAAGAGGATTATTACTACGAATTTGCAAAGGGTATAAAAACAGGCACAACAGACGAAGCAGGCAGATGTCTTGTTTCAGTTGCATTAAAGGATAATGTTTCTTATATGTGTATCGCAATGAATGCTCCTTGCTATGATAAAAACGGTAACGAGCTGGATACCAACTATGCAATTCAAGAGAGTAAAAAGCTTTATGAGTGGGCATATTCAAATGTTACTATGCGTACAGTGCTTGGTCAGGATGATAAGGTTGCAAGCGTAAAGGTTAATTATTGCGAAACAGCAGAGGCTGTAAACCTTGTGCCTGAATATTCATACTCTACAATGCTTTCTAAGGATATTAAGGACAGCGATATTGTAATTACAGCACAGTGTCAGGAGCATATAGACGCACCTGTTGCAAGAGGTACAGTTTTAGGCACAGCTACTGTTTCTTATAAGGGCGAACAGCTTACAAAGGTTAACCTTGTAGCAGCAGAAAATATCGAGAAAAGTGATTTCCTTTACTTTAAAGCAGTTGCAATGAATATACTTACATCTACATTGTTTATTACAATAGTAAGCATTATAGCTGGTCTGTTTGTGCTTTATGTTGTGTTTGTAAATGTATTTGCAGTAAGAAGAAAGAAAAGAACAAAGTAATTTATTAACAGCTGTTTGTTGTTGATAAATATCTAATTTAATCACCACAATATTTATAATTTATAAAAATTATGCAAAGATTTATCTAAAAAAAATAAATCTTTGCATTTTTGTTTATATGTGTTATAATTATATGGAATAAGTATATTTATTGGAGGTAACATGAGTAATACAGTTGTTTCTGTGGTTATTCCTTATTTAGAGGAAAATAACAAAATAATAGATACTCTATCATCAATATGTAAGCAAAAGGGTTTTGATTCTACAAAAATAGAAGTGCTTATTATAGATACTACTGAAAATAGCAGCAGTAAAGATGCTATAGGCAATTTGTCTATCTGTAAGATTATCAGCACTACATCTGTTAAAAATGAAGCCGAGGCTTGCAATCTGGCGGCAGAAAATGCTGTGGGTGACTATATTACAGTGTGCCGTTGTGGTGATGTTTTTAGCAATAAATATTTTAAGCAATGCCTTAAAGCTTTTGATGAGTTTGAAAATGTGCCTTTTGTGTCGGTAATGCGTTACTGTGTACACCCTGTTTTTAAAGAGCCTAAGGCACATAGATTGAATATTCCTGATTCAAAAGAAAACAAGCCTGTAAATATCGAAGAAAATCCTGATTTCCTTTGCACCGAGGTGTTTGGTACACTATTTAAGACTTCAGTATTTAAGCAGTATAAGATTAATACAAATCTGAAGTATGAGTATTTTCAGGACTTTATGCTAAGACTACAGCTTGATTATCCGGAATATATCTGTGCATATCAGCCTGAATATAATTACCGTATGCCTTTAGAGGATGACTTTTTATATTATATACCAACCAATTACAAGGATTGGTACGAGCAGTCAATGCGTGAGTTTTTACTGGAGCTTGCAAAATTCAGCATTGAAAAATCAGGTACAGTGCCAGAGTTTATTCAGTTTTATTTCATATATGCAATTTCAACAAGATTTTTAGCAAATATGAATAACCGTAATAAGCGAAATATGTCAAAGGAAGAGCTTACAGATTTTTTTGAAAAAGCAAGACAGGTTTTACACTTTGTTGATAATACGCATGTACTTAACAGTAATAAATATAAGTCACTAGGCTTCAGCGAAGAGGCTGCCGAGATGTTCTATATGC
>JAXJDU010000244.1:0-6707 GCA_036301785.1 Acutalibacteraceae bacterium
AATTATTACTTGTACATATATCACTCCTTTCTAATTTGGGGTATAAAAATACCGTCCTCACTTGTGTGGGACGGTTTAGTGTGCAAAAGGTAAATCTTTTAACATTTCTTGCCTTTTCTTAGAAAATTCGTCTAATTTCTCGTTAATTATCCTTATTTCTTCTTCATCAGTACAAGTTTTTAATTTGTTGTATAGTTCTATTTCTTCATCAGACATATGAATCATCATAATTTTATCACCCTTTTCAGTTAAATCAAGAATATCAGAAGCTACTTCTTTGTTTTTCACAGTGAAACATTCAGCTACAACCTCGGTAAAGTTGTTATCCTTATAACCTGAAGCTGCATAAATAGAGATATTATTCACTAAAAGTCTTCCGTCAATGTTTCTTTCGTGAATATAATCGTAAATCCTACTATCAATTATTTTCTTAGCTTCATTATATTCGATATTATGAGTTTTTGCAAGTACTTTTATACAATCATAATAATATTTATGACCCAATTCATGCAGTAAAGGTGCATACTCGGTGTTGTTAGCAAATTGTCCCATTTGAGCAGTAACATATGTTTTTATTTTTTCTCTTGTATTGTACTTACTATTCAAATACAAAATACCTGTATTTTTGTCATATCCTCCTATTGCGTCCATCCCGAAACCATGTTTATCGAAATCTATAACTGCGATTTGAGGAAGTTCAAAATCTGTTGGTAATTCATCTTTAATTTCAGTAAGTAGCTTCTCAGTTAATCTTACAGCTTTGTTTCTTCTAGAAACATCAATATCAGTAACCATATTAAATTTACTGTTGCTAACTTTTTTTACAGGTATAGACACTGATTCTTTGCCTTTATTAAAACTAATCGGCTTGCTATATGAAAAAATCGGTCGATAACTATTTGACATCGGGTCGATATCATCAGCAACTTCAACAAGCTTTAAACTCTTTTCCTTTTCCTTCCACTGCTCGGCTCTAAGCTTATAAACACGCTTGTTTTCTTCGTCCAAGCTGTATTTGCTTATGCGTTCGCATTTTTCGGCTTGTAGGGCGTTGTAGCGAGCTTTTTGCTCTTGGTTATATTCGTCTACTGCTTTCTGTTTTTCCTCTGCTGTGGGTTTCTCTGGTGGGGTGCTGATACCCTCAAAGTAGGTTGTGTGTGTATCCTTACAATTTGGGTGGTACAAGCCCTTTTCTATTGCTGTGCTTAACAGTGGGTAGCCCTTTTCCTTGGCTTCCTCGGCTGTTCCACCACTCCACACATCATCTACAAACACCTTACCAACAAACGGTAAGCATTTAGCACAAGGGCAACTACGCTTGTTAAGTATAACGGTGCTTATGCCCCACTCGTTACGTTTGGTACCCTCGCCTTGCAGGTAGGCTCTTGTGGTTGCTGTACGGATTGCCATATCTGCATAGTTTGAAAGTGTATGCTTTGCTCCGTTTTTGTACTCAACGCAGTTTAAGCCAGCATTCAGCATGTCCTTTGTAGCCATATCTACAGCCTTTTTATAGGTTGTGCCACCAGCATTTGCATACACCTGTGCGTTAAATATAGCCTTGCGATATTGGTCGTTTGCAAGCCTTAAAACTGCTGTTTCTGCCCTTTGCATATCGTGGGTAGTGGCTGTTATCAGTGCTTCAAGCTTACGGTCGTTGAGTCCGAAGAATTCACCTGTTGTATGAGTTTTACCAGTAAAGGCTGGCTTGTTGGTACCGTTTATTTTATACCCACGCTTTATAGCTTGCAGTATTTTACGCTCTTGCTCTGTTTCTCCGTCTGAATAATAATCTCGTATAAGCTGGGTAATTCTACCGTTGATGTTCTCAAACTGCTTACTGAATTTATCCTGGTTATTCTTTCGGTATTTTTCCAAAGCTTTAAGCTGTTCTACCTGCCATTGGGTCCAGTTTAACCCCTGCTCGGTTTCCTCTGCCTGATGATGTGCAAGGTTGCGTATCATCGAGGCTATAAGCTCATCTTCAATAGCCTTAAAAGCTTCTGCTAAATCGTAATCAGCCATAGATTAACCTCAAGACATATCGGCATTAATAGCTGGCTCGTTCTGTTCAACTACACCCTGCTCTGACTTAATGCGTGCTACCTCTGCCTGCTTCCATTCATCGTCTTTGGTATCACCATACAATTCATCAACGCAGGCTTCTACACTCATAATACCTTGTGTTCTGCCCTTGCCTACTGTTTCTACCTGACTTTCAAAGCTTGGGTTTGCATATTCGCCAAAAGGTATATCTGTTTCAATATCCACTGTAGGTTGTTTGTAGGTAGTGTTGTATACCTTTATGGCTGTGTCGATAAGCTCTGGCAACACCTCTTGTAGCACGCTGATAATCTGATTGCGTGTGTACAGCGTGGTTTTTTCCTTTTCTCGCTGTGCCTCGGCATTGTCAAGCTTTTTAGTATCAATACCAAGAGTAGACGGAGATATAAGGCCTTGCAAACATAAATCTAATGCTGTAATGTATGTGCTTAAATAGCTGTCGTGTGGTACAGTTGGCTGAATCAGCTTTATTTCGCTTTTGCCATCCTCTGGCATACCACCCTCGGTTGAGATATACACATTATCAAATGCATTAGGCATTAAGTTCTTACCGGTGTTAGGGTCTCTTGGAATCATATTCGGTGGTAGATATTCCTTTGGTCGGCTTCGTCTCACTGCATACATCCATTGACTCCACGCTTCGTCCAGTGCGTCAAAGCTTTCTGTTCTGCCACCGTCAAATATAGATTGACCTCTACCCTCGTAATAATCGCTTGTATAGATTTTAAGAGGTACAGCCATTAACCAGTTTGCGTCATAGGTTATGTTATGTAGTAACTCTGTCTGAGGAATAAAGCTTAATTCCAGCTCTTTATTGTTGTAAAAAAGCCTGTAATTTACATAGCCTCTGCCATAATATTCCTTTAGCAAATACTGTTTTTCGTTGTGGGTATATGTGGTATTAAATACAACCTCGCACAATCTGCCACGCTTGTACACATATTCTACTCTGTCACCAGATACAAATTCGATTATTGGGTAGTCGGTAAGCTCTAAATCAACGCTTATCTTAAAAGCACCGTCACCAATGTACAATGTCTTTTTAAGTGCGTCTGTAACAAGCTGTTTAAAGCTGTTTTCCTTTTCGATATTCTCCCACACATCGGCATATTGCTCTGGCACTTCAATATCCTGCATATCTGCCATTACAACCGATGTAAGCACATCTACAATAAGCTTAGGCAAGCCTGTGTGTATTTTGCGTATCTCCATACCTGCTGTTGATGAGGCACGCCAGAATGTTGTGTTATCGCTTGGTATCTGTCGGTATAGCTGTGTTAGCTCCTCACTTTTACCTCTGTACCATATACTATTCTTGATTGCGTTGCCGTAAAAATCAAGTGTTTCGTTTATTGTTATCTGTGATGACTGTGCAGGCTCTATTCTTAGCCAGCTTCTTATCATATTCCTCACCTTTTCAGTTATTTTCATTTCTCTGCTCCTATGTGTGATTTGTAAGGGATAAAGGCGTATTGAGTTGAGTTAACCATATGGTCGTTGCCGTCCTCTGGTTTATTGTCCTTATCCTCTTGCCAGCTATATGTTTCAAGCTCGTGTATGTAATTCTTGCAGGTGTCAACCACCAGATAATTATCGTGTTCAAACCAGCCTAGCTGTAAAATAATACGGTCTATGTTGGTTATTTTCTTGTATGAATTATTGAATATATAAATACAACTGCTGTGCTGTCGTTTGTATTTGTTAAGTTCTGTAATGGTTGCCTGGTCTGCGTTATCAATAAACACATTCCTTGCAAGACCCCAGTCCTTTGTATTACGGTCGAGGAAATCTATAAAATTAACAACCGTATCACTTGGTGCTATAGGTGTTTGAAGCTCTGCGTTGTTATACACCTTTTCATCAAGCGTAAAGCACTTGCCCTTGTTTGTGATACCTATGAATGACATAGCGATAGTATCGGGTGACTTAGTTGAATATGCAGTATCAAGTCCAGCAGAAAACCACTTGAAAACCTCGCCATTTTCGCCTGTAATGAGCTTTTTTGCATATTCCTTAGTAACCTTATGCCTAGTGTCGAAATTGCTAAACACAAGCCCTGTTGCTCTGCCTCGCAAGCCTTTGATTTTGTTCTTCCACAGCTTTGTGCCCTTAGGAACATTAAGCTTGATTTGCTCTATCTTTTCAGCAGATAAGCCTGCGTTATGAGCGAAAGAAAAGAACCAATGCACCCAACCGGGCTTCGGTTCTTCACTTAGCATATCATTTATTTCCTGTGGTGCGTCCTTTGCGTATTGAGACAACGGACGACTACAGTTGATATACTCCTTGTACACTGGCAAGCTTGGGTCATCTGGGTTAAGCGTTGCCATAAAGTAATCGCAACGCATTGAAGCCTCACGAACAAAGTCGATATCAGCAGTGTTTATCTCGTCAATATACAAGCAACCATACTGACCACCCAGAGCCTTTTGCCACTTCTTTTTGTCACCATAGCCCATTATATAGACTACCTTATCGCCCTTTGATGTGTGGTACAGAATATGAGGTATCTTCTCATCCTTTGTTCCGTTACCATTGTACTCGGTGAGAATACCGAAGTTATCAACGATTCCAAGGTCCTTATTGATTACATTCTTCTCTGCTGTACCAGTATCCTTTGCAGCGATTATATGGTATTTTTTAGGACTTTGAGCTATTTTCAAAAAGAACTTGAATACTCCTACTGTCGTTTTTCCCGCTGCTGTAGTGCCTTCAAGAAATTCAACAGGTGCATTATGTTTTAAAAAAGCCTTGTATTTCGGTGAAAGAACCAGTCTATCCGTCATCTGACATCTGCCTTATTAAATCGTCTAGCTTTGAGGTTTCGGCTTGTAGGCTACCGTTTACCTCCACTTTGTTTAAATATTCACCTGTCATCTTGTTAAGCGTGTCAACTGCCTTTATTCGGTCAGAGGTTTCTTCCTCTGGATTTTTTGCAATATCAGATAAAAGCACCTGTCTATCCTTTGCTGTAAGTATGCGTTCGTCCTTGGCTTTTTCGGTCAACTCTTTGATGTATGTCAAAACTCCAACATTTTCCAACAATTCATAGCCACGAGCATTTGCGTAGCTTTCAGAATAACCAGCTTTGACAGCACTCTGAACAGTGTTACCTGTTTGAGCATAATATTCAGCAAACTTACGCTGACGCATATTTAATTTTTCTGCCATAGGTAACACCTCTCTTTGCTTAAATTTGGGTAAAAGAAAAGCACCAAAATAATACTTTGGTGCATAAATAATTGAAATATTTTTTGTAAAAGCGTTGACAAGCACGGTATATCGTGCTATAATATAAACATAGAGAGGAGGTGAATAAAAGGTGATAGATAAACTTCTAAATAAAGTAAAAGAGCTTAACAAGCTGGTAGCACAACTTGAAAAGCTCTTAATCAAATTAATATCGTTAGTAGGATGGATATTAATTTTGATTGAATTATTTAGGTAATTAACCTGCCGAGGGTTATGGTAAAACCGTAGCCCTTGGTTCAACCTAATATTAGCATATGTTTATCACCTAGTCAATATGTTTAAAGAAGTTTTAAAACTAGCTGTAAAAACTCTAAAATTAATTGGCTTGATTGCATTTCTTGTTTTTGCAGTAATTGCAGTTGTCAGACTTATTGGAGGTATCTAAATGAAATTGAAAGAAATCAGACTCAGCCAAGGGTTATCAGTTCCTAAGCTTGTAGAGCTTTCAGGAGTTCCACGCAGAACCATACAAGACATCGAAAAAAACAACGATTGCAAGGTTTCTACAGCGTTAAAATTAGCTAAGGCTCTGAATGTAACACTTGACGAGCTATGCCAAACAAAAGAAGCTGAATAAATTCTTTACCCGTCTGCTACCCAGTAGACGGGTTTTCTTATACACAAAACCAGCACCCACAAAGAGTGCTGGTTTGTGCAAATATATATCCAGGAAGTTTTGGGCATAATCAAGAGAGATATATTAAATACCTCTCTCAAGTGTGAGTCCTCAAACGCACACCCCAATTAACTTAATTAGCGTTTGTGGCTGATGTAGGTCAGCCACGATTAAATAGAAAGGAGTTAAAACATATGAATGTATTCCTTGGTGGTGAAGACAGGAATCGAACCTGTGACCATCAGATTAAAAGCCTGTTGCTCTACCAACTGAGCTACTTCACCAGATTTGTGGCTGAATGTATCAGCCACTGATTAAATAAAAAATAAGGAGATATATAGAAAAATCCTAGTGGATGCAGAGGACGGACTCGAACCGTCAACCTCAAGGTTATGAGCCTTGCGAGCTACCATTGCTCCACTCTGCCAGATGTGCGACCGTCAGGAATTGCACCTGATTCGTAAACATTTGATAGGTCGTTACGATTGTCTATCCCGTCGCATATTCGGGCTGTTGCCAGCCCTAGAAAACCAATGAAGTGAAAATTGAGAATGCAAGCTGTTGGCGATGGAGGGCACAATTAGATATTGCTGCTTGAGGATTTAATTAGGTATATGAGCACTCTCTATCGCCCACTTCTTACATTTTACATTTTATCATACTTGACACGAACAAAACGAACAACTTTTACCATCTATACCTTGTGCACATCATTCTTATGCTATCTCCAGTATTGCCACCACCGATATGTAACGCAATTTCGTCCCAAGTAAAG
>JAXJDU010000245.1:0-13310 GCA_036301785.1 Acutalibacteraceae bacterium
GTGTGAGCGTTAGCTCACACCGACAAATTCCAATCTATCGGTGTATTTTATGCCAGCAGGCTCATCAGCTTTGCTACTATCAAGCCACCACCAGTACCTACAACATAACCAAGCAATGCCATAATAATACCAACTGGTACTAATGCACTGCTGTATGAGCCAGCAAGTACAGGTGCTGTAGCTGTACCACCTATATTTGCAAGTGATGCTACTGCACAGGTGAAGATATCAAGCTTAAGAAGCTTTGCAAGAATTATCATAACAGCAACATGGAAAATAAGAACAATAAAGCCTGTAACTAACCATACTGGTGCGTTACCTACGCTTGAAAGGTCGGCTCTTGAAGCAATAAGAGCGATTATAACATATAGAAGTGTGTTTGAAATTTCCTCTGTACCCTTAAGCTTACCGAATGGAGTCATAGCAAGAATAACGCCTAGTAATGTTACAACAAGTACAGTCCATGTAGCCTTATCAAAAATTGGCATAATTGCAGTTAAGCCTGCACCAGCATATTGTGAGCCGGCAGAAACAATAAGACCTGAGCCCATAAGCAGCATGATATTTTGCCATACAAGTGGCTGTGTGTTAGCCTTTGTTTCTTTTTCAAGTGCCAGACCAACCTCGTCAATAAGGCGTGTATCAGCCTTTGTCCATTTGTTGAACTTCTTTGAAAATCCGATTACCCAAAGCAGGAATACAACATAAAGCATTGCACAGATTGTATCCATTACAAGAGCATATGCCATTGTGCCCTCGTCAACATTTAAAGCTGTCTGAATAGCAAGCATGTTGCCTGTACCACCCATCCAGCTGCCACATAATGCACCCAGTGCCTGCCATGCACCTTCGCCAAGGAATCTGCCCATTATTGCAAATGCAATAACAAAGCCAAGTCCTATAGAAATTGTAGCAGAGAAGAAACCTATAAGCATTTTAGGGCCAAGCTTGATGATTTTTCTTAAATCACAGCGAAGCAGCATAATAAACAGCATTGCGTATAACAATGGGTTTTTAAGTGCACTATAGGTTGCCGAGGTTGCCTCTAAGTCCCATAGCTTTACAGTACAAAAAATCATCATCAGTAAATAAATAAGTACAACAGGTGGAGCAAAGCTGAAAATCTTCTGTGCTACCTTACCCTTGAATATTTTTGGAAGGTAAACTAATATTCCTGCAATAAAAATAAGTGCAGCAATATACAAAAATCCGTCTTTAATCATAATTTAATCCTTATTTAATCCTTTCTTTGTTTTTAATCTTGGTTTTATTTATCATTTACATTTTTCAAGTATTTTTAGTAAGAAATACCAGCTCCTTTCAACAGATTCTATGTTTATGATTTCCTTTGGTGTATGTACATTTAAGATGTCGGGACCAATAGAAATCATATCAATGTCATTAATTTTCGAAGCAAGAATACCACACTCAAGCCCTGCATGAATCGCCTGTATGCGTGGCATATCGGAGTAATATTCCTGATATGCTTTAACTGTGATATCTCTCAGTGGGGAATAAGCCCGATATTCCCATGCAGGGTAATCAGACCTGAATTCTACGCTGCCGTATAGATAATCAATAAATGACAGCAGCTTCTGCACTGTAAGCTGTTTACCCGTTGAGGCGTTGCTTCGTATAAAAAATACCATTTTTAATGATTAGTCAACAATAGACAGCTCGCCCAGATTAAGTGAGGTTTGTACCATTTCCGGCATATCAGGGCTCATGCTTTGTACACCGTTTGGAACCTGCAAAAGTGTAAAGATAAGCTTGCGTGTGCTGTCGCTGTCTGTATGCCTTTCTGGTACATCACAATTTTTAAGCTCAATGCTTACATCAGGCTCAAGATGTGCTATTTCTCGCCTTATAATATCGTTAAAGCCCTTTACAGACCTTTCAATGTCTTCTGCGTGTACATTCTTTGCACATATAATACATTCAGCCTTTTGTGGTATTACATTAGTTTTCTTACCACCGTCAATTTCTGATACATATATTTCTGATGTCCTTGAAATATGCTGTAAAAGTCTGCCCAGCAATACATTTGCATTTTTACGGTGCTTATTAATATCCATACCAGAGTGACCACCTAACAGGCCACTTATCTTTAATCGGTATGCAACAGTGTCGTCTGTACTGTCTATAAATCCAAGTGGCAAATCGCAATAGGCTCTTACACCACCAGCACAGCTGACTGTAAGTATTCCCTCAGCCTCTGAATCAATATTTATCAATCTTCTGCCCTTGATAAGTGAAGTATCTAATGCTCTTGCACCAACCATGCCGATTTCTTCATCGTTTGTAAGCAGGGCTTCGATTGGTGGATGTGGTATATCATCAGAATCAAGAATTGCAAGAATATATGCAATAGCAATGCCGTCATCTGCACCAAGCGTTGTACCGTCAGCCCATATATTTTCGCCATCAGTACAAAGCTTTACACCCTCGTTATACATATCTATATCGCAGTCACTGTTTTTCTCACATACCATATCAAGATGACCCTGCAGGATAACCGGCTCGCTGTTTTCGTAGCCTTCAGTACCCTGTGAATAGATAACCACATTGCCTGCATTGTCCTTTACAGCCGTTAAGCCTCTGCCCTTTGCAAAGCTAAGGCAATAATCGGCTAATTTCCCTGTATTACCAGAGCCATGTGGTATTTTTGATATTTCTTCAAAAAAACGAAAAACCTTTTCAGGCTTAAAATCAGATATTTTTTTCATATATAACCTCCTTTACATATTTGCAGTCACTATGCAAATAATAAAAACTGATAATTTATAACAAATTCAGCTTCTTTGATTAATATTATACAAAATTATTATACAATTTGCAAGGAATTTATACGGAATTTATTGGTTATAAAACTTCCATATATTAATTTTAGCTTTATAGTACGGTTTATTGTACAGCTTAACTCTTATAATGATATTAAGGATAGAAAATAATTTTATAAAATCATTTTTTATCTTGATTTCATGTGGGGTTGCACTTACTACCTGTGAAAACGACCAGATTTAATTCAAACAGATAGTGATTACATATATTTTAAAACGAGTCTATTGGATTATAGCTATTCGTTTTTTATTTCTGATTTAATATAATCGTACCCCCAATATTGCAAAGATTGAAATTATGTGATACAATATATCTAACCGTTATTTTTAGGGAGGATTTATTAATGTCAGGACATAATAAATGGAGTACAATTAAACAGAAAAAGGGCAAGAATGACGCTGCCAGAGCGAAAATTTTTACAAAAATCGGTCGTGAGCTTGCTGTTGCAGTAAGAGATGGTGGTAGTGCAGACCCTACAGTAAACTCTAAGCTAAGAGATTGTATAGCTAAGGCAAAGGCTAACAATGTTCCTAACGATAATATTGAAAGAATCATTAAAAAGGCTTCTGGCGATGGTGACACAAACAACTACGAGGCTATTACTTACGAGGGCTATGGTCCAAGTGGTATTGCTGTAATTGTAGAAACACTTACAGATAACCGTAACCGTACAGCTGGCGATGTAAGACATTACTTTGACAAATTTGGTGGCAACATGGGTACACCTGGCTGCGTATCATTCATGTTCTCACAGAAGGGTGTTCTTATTGTAGACAGAGAGGAATGTGACTTTGACGAGGACAAGGTGATGGAGGACGCACTTGAATGTGGTGCTGCTGATGTTGAGGTTGAGGACGATGTATTCACAATCTTTACTGAGCCTGCTGACTTCAGCGAGGTTAACGAGGCTTTGTCAAATCTTGGCTATCAGTTTGCAAGTGCAGAGGTTGAGATGGTTCCTTCAACATACACAAAGATTGACGACGAGGAAGCTCAGAAGAAAATGCAGAAGCTTCTTGACAATCTTGAAGACAACGACGATGTGCAGAATGTTTGGCACAACTGGGAAATGGAATAATTTAATATTTTAAGATTAATCCAGCTGTTTTTAATGGCTGGATTTCTATTTTTATTCATTAAATCAGACATATTCATTAATAAATATACTATTGATTCTATTGATTTTTTAAAAAATATACAATATAATAAAGAATATAAAGTTATCTTTTTATTTGTAGTAACAAGGTGTCAGAAAGAATGGTGAGTATATTGAAAGAGAATAAATTTCTGAAGCACAGATTGCTTATAGTGATAGTTACGGTTGCTATCATAACAGGTGTTGTAACAGGTATTATTATATTAAATAAGCCAGACAGAGTGACTGCTGAGGAAGCTTACAAGGAACAATCTAAAGAGAATATTCAGGCTACAGTAAACACCACCGAAAACATATTAGTTGATTCAACAGCACCTGATGAGGATAGTGCATATACTGATGCTACTTCTGGTGATATCACTTCTGTTGAAACATCTACTGGTGTGGACGCAATGATTTTTGATAAATTATACAAAGGTCAGTCACGAGAGGAGATTCATAAGGTTTTTGGCACACCTGATGATATAATTGACTCGGTTACTTCTGGTGAAACTGATTGTTATTATGATTTTGATTTTTTTGGAAAAAAAGGAGAGCTATATATAGGCTATAATGACAATATCGTTACCCATGCTTCGTATAACTACTCTTATTCCAACAACAAACCTACAGACGATGAGCGTAGTGAGGTTAATGAATATGCACTTTCTATTATTGATTATTATACAGAAATTTGTGGCGTACATGAAAGCACTATTTATGACTATGAGTGGACTTTCCCTAACGGATATGTAGTTCATATGAACTATGATCCAAACGAAACCGACTTTATGTGCATTTATATCAAATGGGGTTTTGAGCCACCTGCAACGGGAGTTTTGATAAACTAAAGAGTGGAATTATTTCCACTCTTTATTATTTTGATTTAATTAGGAGATGAATAAAATGCCATATGATTTCATTTGCGACTGTCACACCCACAGTGAGTATAGCTTTGACGGCTGTGAAAGGGTAGAAGATATGTGCAAGCAGGCTATAAGCCTTGGTATAGATGTACTTACCGTTACTGAGCATTGTGAGGTACATAGCTGGATAAAGCCACAGGAAGCTGAATTTGGTGATTTTTCTAAGAGTATACCACAGGCTATAGAAAGCCTGAAAGAAAATCAGCTTAAATATGCTGGCAAGCTTACTTTGTTAAGAGGAATCGAGCTTGGTGAGCCTGTGCATGATTCAGCCGCTGCTGATGAAATACTTGCACTTGATGATTACGATTTTGTGCTTGCCTCTGTGCATAATGTGCGTGGTAAAAGAGATTTCTTCTGGCTTGAATATACTGAGGAATCTGCAAAGGAGCTTTTGCACACATACTTTAATGAGCTGCTTGAGATAGCAAGCTGGAATAAATTCGACAGCCTTTCTCATCTTACTTATCCACTGCGATACATTTGTGGTGTGCATAATATAGCAATAGATATTACCGATTATTTACCTGTGATAGATAAAATATTTGCTCAGCTAATAAAGAATGGTAAAGCACTTGAGGTTAATTCGTCTGGCTTGCGACAGGAGATAGGCACAACAATGCCAGACAGATTTTTGCTGGAGCGTTATTACTCTCTGGATGGCAGGCTTATAACAATAGGCTCTGATGCACATAAAAAAGAGGATTTAGGCAAAGGTATTAATGAAGCTTTAAAAATGCTTGAATCAATCGGGTTTACAGACTATTGCTATTATAAAAACCGAAAACCAGTTATGGTAGCGATAAAATAATACAAAAATTTATATTTTTTATATGCGAAATATCAATAAATTTAAATATTTATTTTCTTATATACAAAATAAAGCTGAAAAGGTACTTGTCATAAAGCTGTTTTTAATATATAATGTACCTATACACTGCGTAATAGCGTAAATTAACAAGAAATTTATCCCTAAGCTTTTAAGCTCAGGTGATTATAGAAAGGAAGTTTGTACTATGAACAGTGCAGAAAAACTGCAACTTCAGATTATGGCCTGTAAATCCCGTATGGGTGCTATTATAGGCACATTCAACGCAAAATCAGGTCATCCAGGTGGCTCTCTTTCAGCTGCTGATATCTACACATACCTATATTTTAAAGAGATGAATGTAGATGCTGCTAACCCTGCTTGGAGTGATCGTGACAGATTTGTTCTTTCAAAGGGTCATTGCTGCCCAAGCCTGTATGCTACACTTGCATTAAAGGGCTTTTTTGATTGGAACGAGCTTACAACACTTCGTCATGTAGGTGCAATGCTACAGGGTCATCCTGATATGAAGGGTACTCCTGGTATTGATATGAGCACAGGTTCACTTGGTCAAGGTGTATCTGCTGCTTGTGGTATGGCACTTGCTGCTAAGCTTGACAAGAAGGATTACCGTGTTTACACACTTCTTGGTGACGGTGAGTGTGAGGAAGGTCAGGTTTGGGAGGCTGCTATGTTTGCTGCCCACAAGAATCTTGACAACATCTGCTTTATTGTAGACTGCAACGGCTTACAGATTGACGGTACAGTAGCAGAAATTGGTGGTATTGAGCCACTTGATCAGAAATTTGAGGCTTTCGGCTTTAATGTAATAAAAATTGACGGTCATAACTTTGACGAAATCGAAGCTGCTTTCGAGCAGGTAAAAACAGTTAAGGGTAAGCCTTCTGTTATTATCGCTTCTACTGTTAAGGGTAAGGATGTTTCATTTATGGAAAATCAGGTTGGCTGGCATGGTACTGCACCTAACAAAGAGCAGTACGAGGTTGCTATGGCTGAGCTTGAAGCAAAACTAAAAGAGTTGGAGGCACTTGTATAATGGCACAGATTATTAATAAGGCAACAAGAGAAAGCTTTGGTCTTGCACTATGCGAGCTGGCTAAAACACATGACGATATAGTTGTACTGGATGCTGACCTGGCTGCTGCTACAAAAACAGGTATTTTCAAGAAGGAATTTCCTGAGCGTTTTATTAACTGTGGTATTGCAGAGGGCAACATGGTTGGCGTTGCAGCTGGTTTAGCTGCTGCTGGTAAGGTACCATTTGCTGCTTCTTTTGCAATGTTTGCAACAGGCAGAGCTTTTGAGCAAATCAGAAACTCAGTAGCTTACCCAAGATTAAATGTAAAGATTGCTGGCTCACACGCTGGTATCTCTACAGGTGAAGACGGTGCTACACACCAGTGCGTTGAGGATATCGCTATTATGAGAGCTATCCCAGGCATGGTTGTACTTAACCCTGCTGACCACTACGAGATGATTGAGGCTGTTAAGGCTGCTTATAAGTACGATGGCCCTGTTTATATCAGACTTGGCAGACTTGCTATTGATAGCTTTAACGACCCAGATAACTACAGCTTTGAGCTTGGTAAGGGTATTACACTACACGAGGGTAACGACATTACTGTTGTTGCTACTGGTCTTGTTGTAAACGAGGCTTTAAAGGCTGTTAAGGCTCTTGAGGCTAAGGGCATCAACGCAAGACTAATCAATATTCACACAATCAAGCCAATCGACAGAGATATTATCATCAAGGCTGCTAAGGAAACTGGCAGAATTGTTACTGTTGAGGAGCACAATGTAATCGGTGGTCTTGGCGACGCAGTATGCGATGTTGTTTCTGCTGAGTGTCCTGTAAAGGTTACAAAGATTGGTGTAAACGATGAGTTTGGTTACTCAGGTCCAGCTAAAGAGCTTCTTGAGATTTTCGGCCTGTGCCAGAGCAACATTGAAAAGGTTGTTGAGGACATCGTTAACTCAGAGAAGTAATTCAGAATACCGATTTGTATTCAATAAATTTATAAAATTCCAGGCAATACAGTGTTGTATTGCCTGTTTTTTTGTGGTTCTATGTCAATGGTTGGGTGGCACTCCAAAACAAGAAAGGCTGGCTCTATGTCAATAGTTGGGGTAACCCGAAAATAAGAAAAACATAAAAGCACAACGGCAAGAAAGTTAACCTCCTTGCCGTTGTGCTTTTATATTTGATTTTATGTGAAATTATAAAATAATAGCTATATCCATCAGGTGTACTGTCAGTACATCTTATCAGCTTTCCTTTAAAGCTTTTTTTATCCTGCTTAAAGATTCAGGTGTTACACCAAGATATGTTGCAATATAATGCTGCTTTACGGTTCTGCATATTTCAGGATAACGCCTTTTAAAGCTTATATATCGCTGTGTGGCGTTTTCTACAAGAAAGCCATTTTCACGGTATAGCTTATATCGCAACGCATTTTCTAAAAGTGTAATATACATATCCTTCAGCTGGTTATTATGGTGAATAAGCTCCTTGATTCTATTTGTTTCAAAAATCATCAGGATGGATTCCTCTAAGGCCTCCCATGTGGCTATGCTTTCGCTGTAGCCAAACAAGCCTTCGTCCATGCACATAGTACTTGCTGGTGCAAAGCCTCGTGTTATGTCGTTGCCGTCACCGTCTACATAATACGCCCTGCAAATTCCGTTAAGCACCAAGGCAACAGTGTCGTTTTCATCTCCTATATTTCGCAAAATGCTCCCCTTAGGAATTATACGGAAAACCGAGCTGCTTACAACCTCGCCGATAATCTTTCTGTCAAGCTCAAAGCCATTGTGCTTTGCTATATTCATAAGCTGGTCAATAAAATATTCTCTGTCCATAATTCACCTGTATGTAATTCTGTTATTTCGTGATTTCTTTTGTTAAGTCACCATAGAGTAACTATAATACAATTTCGCAGCTGTTGCATTGATGTATGTTAATAATTTAAATTATATCATCCGTTTGCATTTTTGTCTATCGCATATAATACTGCAGATATCTACAGAATAAGCCACATACTTATATTTTATTCTGACAGCAGGATTGACAGGTTGAATTTTTACTTACAGCAATCTATAATATAGGTTATAGGGTTTAAATGAATTTTAATATGAGAGGTGTGTATATGAATATTTACTTTGCAAGACATGGACAAACACAATGGAATAAAGAAAACCGTATGTGTGGAAGAAAGGACATTCAACTGAATGAGCTTGGAAAGCTACAGGCTGAAAGGCTGGCAGAAAAATTAGCAGGCGAAAAAATAGATCTGATAATTTCCTCGCCAATGCAACGAGCTTTGCAGACAAGTGAAATTGTAGCAAAAAGCTGTGGCTGTGAGATTTCAGTTGATGAAAGATTAATAGAGCAGAGCTATGGCATATATGAGGGTGTAGACAGAGATAATAAGGATTTTCTGAATAATAAACGCAACTTTGCTTATAAATATCCTGACGGTGAGTCTATGATGCAGGTTGCTGCCAGAGTGTACCCTCTGATTGATGAGCTTAAAGAAAAATATGCTGGTAAAAACATATTACTTATATGTCATGGTGGTGTTTGCAGGGTTCTCAGAACATATTTTGTTGATATGACAAATGATGAGTTTTTCAATTATTCATTAGAAAACGCAGGGTATGAAAAGTATTATATAGATTAAAAACGAGGTATAAAATGACAAATAAAGAGATCTTAGAAATAGCATTACAGCAATCAGCATTTGATTGCAACTGTAATCAAAAAGATTTTTTATCAGAACAGAATATTGTTACAATCTCAAAGCCGGATTCAGGGCAAGAAAATACCTGCCTTTGCCTTTTGAATGTGACCTTGTATCATATGGCAATAACATTGTTGCACAGGTAAGCGAAAGAACAAAATCAGCTGTAACAGAGTATATCAGCAAATTTCCTCACTATCGTTGCTTTGAAACACCAAATATTAATCTGCTGAACAGTATGCTTGCTCAGTTTGATTTAAAGGTCTGCTTTATGGCAGAGTATTTTTTGCCCGATGTTACAAAGCTGAAGGAGCTTGATTGTGGCTATGAGCTCAGAGTTTTACAAAAGGATGATTTTGCTGAGCTGTATCTTGATGAGTGGAGCAACTGCTTTTCGTTTGATAACAGAGATAAGGATGTGTTGGCTGTAGGTGCATACGATAACGGAGCTTTAGTTGGTCTGGCTGGCTGCTCTGCTGACTGTGATACAATGTATCAGATAGGCGTTGATGTGCTGCCGGAATACAGGCAAAGGGTATAGCCTCTGCTGTAACAAGCAAACTGGCTGTTGAAGTATTAAAGCTTGGTAAGGTGCCTTTTTACTGTGCAGCATGGTCAAATATAAAATCTGTACGCAACGCAATCAAAAGTGGCTTTCGTCCTGCGTGGGTAGAGCTGACAGCAAGAGATACAGACTTTATAGATAATATGATTAAACAATCGTAATATTAATCGGTTGAATTGAAAGAGTTGATAATAATACCTTAATGGCCATTTCAGAAGGTATCAAAAGAAATGAATTAATATGAGGAGTGAACTGTTTAAATGAAAAAGATAGGTCTGGTTGGTGGCACTGGCCCAGAGTCTACTATTATGTATTATAAAGAGCTTAATTCCAGAATTGATAAGGCAACTGGTGGAAAGAATATGCCAGAGATAGCAATTGAGAGTGTGAATTTTCGCAAGGCATGGGAGATGGTTTCTGATGAGCAGCATAAAGAATTAGCTCGCTATCTATCTGAAAAGGTTAACAGCTTAGCTCAGAATGGCTCTGAAATTATAGCGTTAACTGCTGCTACTATGCATATTGTATTCGACGAAATCGAAGATATTACAAATGTTTCGTTAGTCAGTATTCCTGAGGCAATATGTGATGAGGCTGTTGCAAAGAGCTATAAAAGGGTTGGACTACTAGGTACTATTTTTACAATGGAACATGACTTTATGAAAAAGGATTTGAAGCAGGCAGGTATAGAGGTTATTGTTCCTGATAAAGCCGACAGAGAGCTTATAGGTAAAAGAATATATGAGGAGCTTGAGGTTGGTGTTATAAAAGAATCTACATTACAGGAGTTCAATGAAATAATTAAAAAAATGAAGGACGAATATGATATAGAAGCAGTTATTTTAGGGTGCACTGAATTACCATTAATATTAAATGATTCAAACTGTGTACTTCCATGTCTGGACAGTGTAGCAATACATATCAAGAAGCTGGTTGAGCTGGTTCAAAACTGATATAAATTTGAATTCAGCAATAAAAGCAGGGTGTATAGTAAAGCTTGATAACAAGGAGTGATAATAATGGAGCAGCTATTGATAGTTGAAGATGATAAGGGCTTGAATCAGGGGTTGAGTAAGGCACTTAAAGCAGAC
Source organism: Acutalibacteraceae bacterium (assembly GCA_036301785.1). Taxonomy (GTDB): domain Bacteria; phylum Bacillota; class Clostridia; order Oscillospirales; family Acutalibacteraceae; genus CAG-964. The sequence goes on from JAXJDU010000245.1 coordinate 11,128, forward strand.
GGCAGACAGATTATATCATGTCAGGACCTGCAAACAGCAAGAGAGCAGCTGCTGTGTAGCAGTGTATCGTTGGTTTTGCTGGATGTTAACCTGCCAGACGGTAACGGTCTTGACCTTTTGCGAGAGATAAAGAAAAACACGCCAGAAACACCAGTTATTATGTTAACTGCAAATGATACCGATATGGATATTGTAGATGGCTTGGAGCAGGGTGCTGACGACTATATAACCAAGCCTTTTTCGTTGTCAGTGTTACGTGCAAGGGTTAATACTCAGCTGCGAAAAAGAGGTGCTTCTCTTAAGGCTACAGCTGTACAGATAGATAATTTTTCCTTTGATTTTACCAATATGCTATTCTGTGTTGGTGATAAAAAAATAGAGCTGAGCAAAACAGAGCAAAAGCTGTTGTATTTACTTGTAGAAAATCGTGGACAGGCTATGAAACGAGGCGACCTTGTAGACCGTATCTGGACAGATGGTGCTGAATATGTAGATGAAAATGCATTGTCTGTAACTATCAAGCGTTTACGAGATAAGCTTGGTGCACAGAAATATATTAAAACGATTTACGGAATAGGCTATAGCTGGGTGAAAAACAATGAATGAAACAGGCTGGATTATTGTACTGCTGTGTGTTGCTGTGTCTGCGATTGCTGTGCTATATAATCACAGAAAAACAAGAGGTACAATAGAAAAAATAGAGAATATGCTGGGCTCTGCAATGAATGGGACATTTTCAGAAACTTCTTTTGATGAAAGTGAGCTTTCTGCACTGGAAACACGCTTTGCTCATTATCTGTCTTCTTCAAAAACCTCATCTGAAAATGTTTCAAAGGAGAAGGACAGAATTAAGTCTTTAATTGCAGATATTTCACATCAGACAAAAACGCCGATAGCAAATTTAATGCTGTATAGCGAGCTTCTCCTTGAGGATGAGCTGCCTGAAGCGGCAAGAGTAAATGCAGAGGCTATACATCAACAGTCTGAAAAGCTGTGCTTTCTGATTGATTCGCTGGTAAAATTATCCCGTTTAGAGAATGGTATAATAGCATTGTCACCAAAGCATACGGCACTGCAACCAATGCTTGAAAGTATATATAATCAATATTCTGCAAAGGCAGAAGAAAAGGGTTTATCGCTTAGGCTTGATAAGACAGATATTTCTGCACAGTTTGACTCTAAGTGGACAGCAGAGGCTGTTGCCAATATAGTAGACAATGCGATTAAATACACAGAGCATGGCTCAATTACAATTTCTGCTGAAAGCTACGAAATGTTTGTAAGGATTGATATATTAGATACCGGAGTTGGTATTCCGGAGGAAGAGCAGCCTAAGGTGTTTTCACGCTTTTATCGCTCAAAGAATGTGCACGAGCAGGAGGGTGTAGGAGTCGGCTTGTATCTGGCAAGAGAAATCGTATCAAGTGAAGGTGGCTACATAAAAATTTCTTCTGTACCTGATAAAGGGAGTAAATTTTCTGTATTTCTGCCTAAATAGAAGTAAATCTTTCAAAATTGTTAGAATTTATTTTACGCTGGAAAGAATGTAGAAAGAATGTTATGCGATAATCTGTATGTGTTAAGGATTAGTAATTAATACATACAGATTTTTTTATGGAGGTACTTGTTATGGGAATTTTACAGGCAAAAGAACTTAAGAAAGTTTATGGCTCAGGAGAGAATGCTGTTCATGCATTGGACGGTGTTGACTTAACAGTAGAGAATGGTGAATTTGTGGCGATTGTAGGAACATCTGGTTCTGGTAAATCTACACTTCTGCATATGCTGGGTGGACTTGACCGTCCTACAAGTGGTACTGTTACTGTAGATGGACAGGATATTTTTTCTCTTAAGGACGAAGCTCTTACAATTTTCCGTCGTCGTAAAATTGGCTTTGTGTTTCAGGCGTTCAACCTTGTTCCTGTTTTGAATGTATATGAAAATATTGTTCTGCCAACCGAGCTTGACGGAGGAAAGGTAAACGAAAAGCTTGTTAAGCAGATTGTAGAAACATTGGGATTAGATGGCAGACTTGATTCACTGCCAAACCAGCTTTCTGGTGGACAGCAGCAGCGTGTTGCTATTGCACGAGCATTGTCATCAGCACCAGCTATTATTCTTGCAGATGAGCCTACAGGTAATCTTGATTCAAAGACAAGTCAGGATGTTCTTAGTCTTTTAAA
>JAXJDU010000246.1:0-10695 GCA_036301785.1 Acutalibacteraceae bacterium
AGTGCTGGCAGGGATGCCTCTTTTTTACGAGGTGGTTTTTTATACTCCCTCAGCTTACCCGTATAAATTTTTTCGCTATTTGAAATTTTAAAAAAGTCAACTGGCTTTACAATGCTTGGTAAATATTCCTGTGGCACTACATCGAAATGTATCAGAAAATCCCTTACAAACTCTGAGCAATAATAGGCATTTCGTTTGCGTACAACTATTCCGAATAACGCTAAAAATAACGCCGGATAATTATAGTGATATTGCTTTTTGTTTTTATACATTTCTGTTAAATAGACTTTCATCGCTTTGTGCTTCTGGATTGGTACAGAAACTCTTAAAACTGTAGCCTCTGTATTGTAAAACCTTTTAAATGTGCCTATTGAGGTTGATTCCTTTACAAAGCCACCTATAAACGGATTGTAAGGGAATAATCTGCCAAAGGAATACATAGTAGACAGGTCATCCTCAAGGCTTATCGAAGAATGATTATACTGTGCGTTTGTAATAGCCTTTAAAATTCTGGATAAAATTGTACCTGTTTGTGTAAGTACAATGTATATCTCTTTTTCTTCTTCTTTCACTTTCATAACAGTCTGCAATTAATCCCCCTTTCGTAAATATTGTTTTCCACTAAAAAATCAATATTCAACGCTACACTTTACTTTTTGCGTGAAAGCAGGATTATAGCCACAAGTGCAGCCACAAGGATTATACCAAGTGTTACAAAAATAATAGTACGGCTGTCACCTGTAGAAATTGCTGTTGTATCATAAGCAAAAACGCTCATTGTTGAAGTTAAAATTACTAATACTGCTGTTGCTAATGCAGTTAAAACAGAAAGCTTAGTTTTCATTATACATCCCCCTTGTTATACTTTTTAATAAGTATAACAAATATAACAATAAAAGTAAATAGTTTTGTAAAATTCTATACATTTAATTAAAAATATCTGTAAGAACCTTTAACGGTGGAGTGTATTTTTTGATTTTTACATTGATATGCACCTTGCCGTCAAGCTTTAATACACCCTGACCAGCAAGCTTATCAAGAAGCTCTGCAACCTTTGGTGTGCGTACATCTGTAAGATACAAAAGTATATTGCTGTCAAGCTGTTTAATCTCGTAAATGCCATACGAAGCAGCAGTATTTCTTATAAGTGCCACCTGAATCAATCCCATTACAGATGAAGGCACATCGCCGTATCTGTCTATCAGCTCATCAACTACATCATCAGCGTCCTCTTTGCTTCTTATATCTGCAATTCGTCTGTACATTGCAATTCTCAGCTTCAACGCTGGTATATAATCATCTGGTATATGTGCAGGAATCGGCACATCAATAGCACACTCTATATCCTCAGCAACTGCCTCTTCTCCTCTTTCTTCACGGATAGCCTCATTAAGAAGCTTTAAATACATATCGTATCCTACAACCTCCATATGGCCATGCTGCTGTGCACCCAATACATTACCGGCACCTCGTATCTCCAAATCTCGCATAGCGATTTTAAAGCCACTGCCGAATTCTGTGAATTCTTCAATAGCTGCAAGTCTTTTAGCAGATACCTCTGTAAGCACCTTCATTGGTCGGTAGGTTAAGTATGCATAGGCTCTTCTTGATGAACGGCCAACTCTACCTCTTAGCTGATGAAGCTGAGAAAGTCCCATATAGTCGGCATTGTCTATAATCAAGGTGTTTGCGTTAGGGATATCTACACCTGTTTCGATAATAGTAGTACAAACAAGCACATTTATTTCCTGCTCCAGCATTTTACGCCACACATCAGACAGCTGCTGTTCGTTCATTTTACCGTGACCAACACCAACCTTTGCCTCTGGTATCGACTGCGAAATATTAAATGCACAGGTTTCTATGCTTTCTACACTGTTGTGAAGATAAAACACCTGACCACCTCGTCTCAGCTCTCGCCTTATAGCCTCGAATATAACCTCCTGGTCGTATTCCATAACAAAGGTTTGCACCGGCTGACGGTCCTGTGGTGCTTCTTCAAGCACAGACATATCTCTTATACCACTCATAGCCATATTCAGGGTTCGTGGTATTGGAGTAGCAGAAAGTGTAAGCACATCTATATTCTGGCAAACCTCTTTAAAGCGTTCCTTCTGGGCAACACCAAAGCGTTGCTCCTCGTCAATTATTACTAAACCTAAATCCTTAAATTGAATATCCTTAGATATAAGTCGATGAGTACCAACAACCATGTCAATCTCGCCACGCTTAAGCTGTTTTATAATCTCTGCCTGCTGTGCAGCTGTTCTGAAGCGAGAAAGCAATTCTATCTTTACAGGGAAGCCCTCGAAGCGTCTTAATGCTGTCTGAAAATGCTGCCACGCAAGAATAGTTGTAGGGCATAATAAAGCACACTGCTTTGAATCTGCCACACACTTAAAGGCAGCACGCAGAGCAACCTCTGTTTTACCAAAGCCTACATCACCACACAAAAGTCTGTCCATAGGGGCAGTACGCTCCATGTCGTTTGTAATTTCGTCAATACATCTAAGCTGGTCACCTGTTTCTTCATATTCAAAGTGGCTTGCAAAATCATGGTGCCATTCGCTGTCTGGTGTAAAGGCATAGCCCTTTGCCTTCATTCTTTCGGCATACAGCTTTGTAAGCTCCTGTGCAATATCCTTAACAGCCTTTCTTACTCTCGATTTAGCCTTTGCCCAATCTGTACCACCTAATTTACTCAGCTTAACCTTATTATCCTCTTTAGGACCTATATATTTAGACACCATATCAAGCTGTGTAACTGGTACATACAGCTCATCTTCTTTTGCATATAAAATCGTGATATAGTCCTTAACTACACCATCCTTTTCGATTTTATTAATTCCTCTGTACACACCAATACCGAATTTAGTGTGTACAACATAGTCACCAATGCTAAGCTCCTCAAGCGAATAAACCTGCTGTGCGTTTTTAGGGCGATTAAGCTTTTTCTTTTTTACTGGTGCAAATACTGTACCATGCGAAACAAGCTTGAATTTAGCAGACGGATATTCAAAGCCAGCTGAAAGCGAGCCAGCCATAACATAAATACTGTTTGGTGCAGGGTTGCTTATATCCTCAACCAGCTGCACAGGAAATCCGTCGTCTTTCAGCTGTTGCTCGAGTGACGAAGCACTTTTTGCTGTACCTGCTAAAATCACCATTGATACAGACCTGTTGAAGTCCATATTCAAATCCTCTTTCAGTACAGTGTATGAGCCACTCCATAATGAAAGCTGCTTAGCCGTAAAGCTGATAAGCTCCTTCAGCTGCAGTTCATATGAGCCCTGCTTGAAGTTATCCAGAAACACTGTTGTGTTGTCATTAAAGAAATTCCATACCTCGTGCTTATCTATGCAATAGGTTTCAAAGCCCTTGCACAGCACACCACACGCAAAAAAGTCCTTCAGCTCTGCGTTGTACTGTGTATAGTACGAATTTTGTCTTGCCTTTACCTTTGCCTGCTCAGAAACAAAGATTATTCTGTTTTCTACATAGTCAAGCAATGTTGCGTGTTTATCATAAATAAGCTGTATAAATTTATCGATAGAGCCTATTGTAATGCCACTTGCAAGCTGGTCTGCCTCTTGCTGAAGAATCTCTTTAGCCTTTGGTGAGTTTTTACCCTTTAACAGCTTCAGCTTTTCTGTTATTTTTTCGCTTAGCTGCTGTTTGTCGTTAACAAGTACCTCTACAGATGGCACTATTGTTATTTCCTCCACAAAGTCAAGTCGCCTTTGGGTTTCGGTATCAAAGGTATTTATTGTGTCAATCTCATCACCCCAGAACTCTATTCTTACTGGCTTTTCAGCGTCTGGCATAAATAAATCTATAATACCACCACGCTGAGCAAACTGACCAGCACCCTCTACAATATCACATCGTTGGTAGCCATTCAGAACAAGAGCATTGATTACCGTATCAATAGAAATTTCTGTGCCACAGCTCATTGTTACTGTAGCCTGCTTTAATATTTGTGGTGGAATTGTAAACTGAGCCAGTGCGTCTATTGTTGTAACAACAACATCTACACTTCCGTCAAGCATTTTACGAAGCACATTGATACGCTGATGCTCGTATTCTCGTGACTTACTATTGATATCTCTGTAAATAAAATCTCTTAATGGGTAAAACAACGCTGACTTACCCATTGCTGTAAGGTCGTTTACAAGCACCTGTGCCTCGTGTTCATCGTAAGCAACCACAAATGCTCCCATCTTCTGTGAAAATGGGAGTGAATTAATTATATGCGCCTTATGAATACCCGTTAAGCCCGTTACAGCAACATTTGGGTTGCCCTTGCTTACTACTTTTTTAAGTGTCTGGTATTCGGGCACTCGCTCTATTATGTTATCTAAAAATTTCATTTTATTACCTCGTTAAGAGTTATACTGTGCCATAGCCTTGTCTATGTCATTGCTTAGTATACACTCCACAGCACCACAAGCCTTTTCGGCAACCTCATCAAGAGTTTTCAGCTCATCAGAGGTAAATCGTGAAAGCACCCAATCGGCAAGCTGCCATTTTGGATTTGGTCTTTCTCCGATACCGATTTTAATTCTTGGGAAGTTTTGTGAGCCACTAAGCTCTATTATACTTCTCATTCCCTTCTGACCACCGTCACTGCCCTTGCGTCTGATTCTCATTTTACCTACTGCAAGAGAAATATCATCAAACATAACAATTACATTCTCTGGTGGAATTTTATAGAAGCTCATCGCCTGAATTACAGCCTCTCCACTTAAATTCATAAAGGTTTGTGGCTTCATAAGCAATACACGCTTGCCAGCGATAGTACAATCTGCTATTAAAGCCTTGTACTTCATTTTTGTTATGCTACAGCCATACTTTTCTGCAAGCTTATCAACAGCAATAAAGCCAGCATTGTGGCGAGTATGAGCATACTCCTTGCCTGGGTTACCCAAGCCTACAATAATATATTCTACAGCAGTGCTGTTTATACTCTCTAATTTTTTAAATATATCAAACATAAGTTGCTCCATATAAATTATAAAATATTTATTTTCTTGCTACGAAAATATATCGTGACATTTTCTTTTTAAATTCCTCATAGCTACACTCGCTATACTCCGTTTGTGCAACCAGCATATCGTACCATTGTTTATTACCTTCTTGTTCAAATCCTTCTTTATGTAAAATTGCAGAAGCACGCTTTTTTCTAAGTAAATTATAGGTTTCTTCTGTAATATCAATAACCTCATATTTCATATTAGTGCTGATTAAAGCTTTAGATATTTCAGTAGTTTCTATACATTCTGTTTTAGGCATTACATCACCCTCTTGATATGCTACAAAAAACACACCATTAGGTTTTAACCAAGACTTAACCTGTGACACAAAGCTTTTTATATCTTTTGCAAAATATATAGTATCCATAGAAATTATTACATCAAATTTATTTTTGGGATATTCAATCTCACCTATTACCCCTGTTTTAAATTCAGAATTTTTCAAATTAAAGTTAATTGCATTGTTAATTGCATTTTCAGAATAATCAAATCCGTAAATATTAGCATTAGTTTTCTTTTGCAAATATTTAAGCATTTTCCCATTGCCACAACCGATATCCAGAATATCAGCATTATGGACAGGTATGTATTTTAATATTCTATCTATCTGAGATATGTCACTGAATCCGTCCTGAGAAAAGTCCTCTCCAAATGCAGTAGTACAAAAATCAGAAAAAGCCTTTGATTTTGATGTCATATCATAGAAAGCTTCGTATTCATTGTAAAAAAGCAAGTCTGAATTTTTCATTAGCATTACCTCGTGATAATAATATAGTCTTATAATATTATCACACATAACCAATTAAAAATCAAGATTTTAAGACAAACAAAGGATACCGAGGGTTAGTCGGTATCCTGTAATTTAAAATAAATATTTATTAAGCTCCTCAAGGCTGTCGATAACTGGCTTGCCTGTTGTCTGCAAATCCTCTTTACTCTGATGACCAGTTGACAGCAAAATGCAGTCAGCACCGATTTCATTTGCAAGCTGGCAATCGTGCAGGGTGTCACCGATTACTACAACCTTAGAGTAATCATCGGCAAATCTGTTTATCACACCAACAGCACGCTCTACCTTACTGCCTACAAAATTATCGCTTGAGCCAGATATGTAATCCATATATTCTGCAATGCCATATTTTTCTGCACCGTTTTGTACAATCTCCTGATTTGATGACGAAACAATAACCTGTTTAATTCCGTTGCTTTTAAGAGCCTGCATAAGCCTGATTGCACCCTTATTCAAAGGCTTTTCCGGAATATGCTTGTTGTATCCAAGATTAAATTCAGTTTGAATTATATCAAAGGTGATTTTGCTTAAATCGAATATATGCTCGTAAAATTTATAAATAGGAGTGTCCAGATATTCGTGGTATTGTGCCATGGTAATTACAGTCAAATTACGCTTTATAAGCATATCATTTACCGACAGTAACGACGCATTTACATCGTCAACTATAGTACCATTCCAATCCCACACTACACACTCGTATTTTTTATTTTGTGTATTCATTAAGCGTCTATACCAAGCTGTAAAGCCTTACGGTTAGGCTCAAGAAGGTGTGCCTTGCTTTTTGGTACACACTTTACAATAGCCTTGTCAAGTGACTCGGCAGTACAGAAGCCTGTTTCTTTAAACAGCTTACCTAACAGAATGATATTTGAAAGACCCTCTACATTGTTTTCGATAGCAATTTTTGAAGCGTTTACATATACAACATTTATGTCTGTTCTGTCACACTTTTCTGGAATCATAGAGCTGTCTACTACCATTGTACCACCTGGTACAACTCTGTCCTTGAACTTCTGGAATGAAGGTAAATTCAATGCAACAAAGGCATTTGGTGTAACTACGCAAGGTGAACCGATTTCGTTATCAGAAATACAAACACTGCAGTTTGCTGTACCACCACGCATTTCTGGGCCATAAGAAGGTAGCCATGTGATATTTTTACCATCGTACATACCAGCATAGGCTGTAAGCTTGCCAGAGAATAAAACACCCTGACCACCAAAGCCTGCAAATAAAATATTAAAATCCTTACTCATTCTTCAGTCTGGCTCCTTTCTCTTCATCCTTGTAAACTCCTAGTGGATAGTATGGAATCATATTTTCTCTTAACCAGTCAAGTGATTTAAGAGGACTCATACCCCAGTTTGTAGGACAGGTTGAAAGAATTTCTACAATAGAAAATCCCTTGCCTTCTATCTGATTCTGGAAAGCCTTTTTGATAGCTTTCTTGGTAATTGCAACATTCTTAACGCAGTCTACTGTTGTACGCTGTGCAAGTGCAACACCGTCAAGAGTAGAAAGCATTTCGCATATTCTTACAGGATAGCCTGCTGTGTTTACATCACGGCCATAAGGTGTTGTCTGTGTAACCTGATTTGGCAGTGATGTAGGAGCCATCTGTCCACCTGTCATACCATAGATTGTGTTATTTACAAAAATTACAGTTATATTTTCGCCTCGTGTTGCAGCGTGTACTGTTTCTGCTGTACCGATTGCAGCAAGATCGCCATCACCCTGATATGTGAAAACTACATTTTGTGGGTAAGCACGCTTGATACCAGTTGCAACAGCCGGAGCACGACCATGAGGTGCTTCTATCATATCGCAGTTAAAGTAATCGTAATTCATTACTGCACAGCCAACAGGAGATACACCAACTGTATGACCCTCACAGCCAAGCTCGTCGATAACCTCGGCTACAAGTCTGTGAATAATACCGTGTGTACAGCCCGAGCAATAATGAAACGGTACATCTGTTAAAGCGTGTGGTCTTTTAAAAATAATCTCTTCCATTAACAGGTACCCCCTACTCTTATAATTTCGTCTAATACTTCCTGTGGTGTTGGAATTTTACCACCGGTTCTGCCTACAAAGCTTACAGGCTTTTTACATTCTACTGCAAGCTTAACATCGTCTACCATCTGTCCCATACTCATTTCACAGCTGATAAATGCCTTTGCTGTGTCCTTTAAAGTTTCAAATGCCTTTGTTGGGAATGGCCATAGTGTGATTGGTCTTAGCAAGCCAGCCTTTATTCCCTTTTCTCTTGCCATATCAATAGCAGTGTGAGAAACTCTTGCTGATGCACCATATGCTACAATTACTATTTCAGCATCATCAATCAGATATTCGTCCCACATCTGTTCTTTTTCTTTGATTATTTCGTATCTTTTATATCTTTCGATAACAAGCTTTTCAAGCTCGCTAGGAGTAAGGAACAGAGAATTTATAATATTGTGTTCTCTCTTATTCTGATGTCCACACGCAGCCCATGGCTTTTCGATTGGTTTATGCTCAGAAGCCTCTGGGATTGTTACAGGCTCCATCATCTGACCAAGCATACCATCTGCTAAAATCATAGCAGGAACTCTGTACTCATCACCCTTATCAAAGGCTACACCAACAAGGTCTACCATTTCCTGAATTGTAGCTGGTGCGTAAACAAGTATCTGGAAATCACCATGACCTGTTGCCTTTGTAGCCTGCCAATAGTCTGACTGTGATGGCTGAATACCACCAAGACCAGGACCACCACGCTGTACATTTACTATAAGTGCTGGCACATCACAGCCAGCCATATAAGAGATAGCCTCTGATTTTAAGCTTATACCTGGTGAGCTTGATGATGTCATAGCTCTTACACCAGCACCTGCTGCACCTAACACCATATTAGCAGCAGCAATTTCAGACTCTGCCTGCAGATATGTACCATTTACCTGTGGCATTCTTTTTGCCATATAGGCAGCAAGCTCTGTCTGAGGTGTAATAGGATAGCCAAAGAAGTGTCTGCAGCCAGCCTGAATTGCAGCCTCTGCCAACGCTTCGTTGCCTTTCATTAAAAACTTTTCTTCCATTAAATTCATATCCTTTCGTTATTCACCTTAACGGTAAACGGTAATTGCTACATCTGGGCACATTGTAGCACAAGCCTTACATCCAATACACTTTTCTTTATCTGTTAATGTTGCTGGGTGATAGCCCTTTGCGTTTATCCTGGTTTTATCAAGTGCGATAATTTTCTTAGGACAAGCGTTTGCACACATTTCACAGCCCTTACATAGGTTTTCATCTACTTTAATAAAAGCCATTACTTATATCATTCCTTTCGTACCAATTATATAACTATATATTTAATTAAGTTGTTTTCAATTCAATCAGCAACCAAAAGGTGGCTTAACAATCTGCTCTACATAGTAAAGCTCATATTCGCTCAGCTCTTTGCTGTTGATAAGCCTTTCTGGTGCTGTTGTGCATAGCAATGGCAGGTTAAGAATATCAGCTATATCCTTGCCGTATTGCATAGCGTCAATTATAGTTGACGGCTCTGTAAGCCCTTGCAAATGCGAATTATTTACAATATGAGTTGCATTTAATTTTGATGCAGCTTTAATTTCATCAAGGATTTCTACTGCCTGCTGTGGTTTTTGTGTAAGGTTACGATATTTATTTACCAGATAAATAAAAGAATATTTCTGCTCCTTTATTTTATCTGAATATCTGCCCAGTGCAAAAGCACCTGCGTCGTCACCACCAACATCAAATATAATCATTCTGTCATCTATATCAAAAACAGAATCAATCTCGGCTGATAAAACAGGTGTATCAAGGTTTGTACCTGCGTATCGTGGTGTAATAATATGGATACCCTTTTGCTGAAGCATTTCTTTATAATCAGAGCTACGGAAATACGGATTTACAACATCAAGGTCTACAATTGTTACACTTTTACCCTTATTTGCCATATCAATAGCAAGATTAAGCGAAAAATTAGTTTTGCCGCTGCCATAATGGCCACAGATTATAGTAATTCTTTCTAAGCTTTTAATATTAATCATACTCTCTATAATGAATTTTATTTGTCATATCCTCTGTATTATTTACAGACTGAATGTGATTATGTGAGCCACGCTTTTATAAATGCAGCAATCGCATCTACACCAAACACCACAGCTGCAACTAATGCGAAAAATGCAAAGGCAGACACAATTCGTACTACTCTGTTTTTAACACTGAAATAATCACCAACATCAGGTGCTTCAGTGTTATTTTCTTCATTTTCCAGAGCCTCTGTAAGGCTTTCAAGCTCGTCATCGCTTAGCTGTACAGCGTTAATTCCTACTAAAAGCTCCATTGCCTTATAATAATACTCATAGGGTACTATTATATCGTGCATAGCCTTGCTTACACCATCAACTGCATTCTGCTGTATTTTTACACGCTTTTTAGTAACTAATCTTACACTGAAGGGTATATCCTCCTCGGTAAGCATTGCACAGATACGCTCTTTTTCAAAGCCCTGTGCTGTTACAGCTATTACAGGAATATCAGGCTTAGCGTCAAAATCGCTAAGAGTGCTGTTACATTCAGTACAAATGTCTATATTATCCTTTGTTAAAAAATTACATTTTTTACAATACTTCATAATATTACTACCTATTTAAGCACATCAAAAAATCAACCGACAAACAGACAGCTATAATTACAGCTATTCTACTTGTCCATTAAATAGTATACCAAATCAAATTTTAAAAATCAACTAAAAGATATAAATAGATACAACAACAGTAATTTAATCAAAACCACCCGTTGAACGGGTGGTTTGCACAACCCCTATAAGGGGTTATTACTGGCGTACCCCCTGTGACAGGG
>JAXJDU010000247.1:0-6361 GCA_036301785.1 Acutalibacteraceae bacterium
GTATTAGATAGGAATTCGTCCAGCTCTAAAAACTCATTGTAATCATATGATTTGTAATCAAATATTTTTTCATCGAATAATAATTTATCCAGAGAAAAAGTCGGCAAATTAAAATCACTTTCAATACCAGTATATACACCATAACATATTACACTTTTATCACGAATATAGTTTGTTAACTTAGCTGAATTTTTTAATTTAGGTAGTTCGATAATCCAATCTCCGTTATTAGTTTTTGCTGCGGATACATGAACAAGAGATTTGTTAGCATCATCACATATAGTCAATATCTCACCATGGATACAGATACGATTTCCTTTTAATCCACCACTACTATCATCTGAACTATATTTTTCGTATTCTGCAAATTCATACTTTAGTTTTTCAGGTTCGAACTTGAGTTCGTTATCTAAACTTGAGCTACTCGACACTTGACCTCGATAGTCACTCGGTTCTTCTTCTGGTTCAGCTAATGTTAAAAGCACAAGAATAGCAATAAACGCAACGATTGAAGCAACTAATAAAACGATCTTGTTTACTTTTCTGTTCATAGTTATTTCTCCTAAACACAATAAATTTATTATTAGATTTACAGTGTTTAGAATATATGTAAAATTCACCCATAATAAACACTATTTAATCTAATTAATTGTATCATATCACAAGTGAATTTTTATTACAATGTAAAATCTTACATTTTTCTGTAATTTTTTATATATTTTTCAAAAATTTTGTAGACTTCTCGCTCCAAAGGGTGTAAATACCACTTATTACGCTTCTCTAATAACGCCATTCGCTCTGCCCTATGCCCTGCTGCTGTTATAGAGATGTTGCAAAGCTTCGCTATTTCATCGGCGTTAAAAGCTTGCAATTCATGAAGAACACACGCTGGAGCTAGAAGACGGATTGCAAACATATCAGCCTCTTGTTCCTCCCCATCTCTGATTGCAAAGGTGCGATATTTCTTCTTCTGGTACATCGTATGACCTAGTAGGATATGCCCCAGTTCGTGGGCAACAGTGAATCTACATACTGGTACGGGTTCAGTATCGTCAAATACAATGTACCAGTTACCATTTACCTCCATAGTTACTCCACGCTCTCCTGTTTCAAGCTCGTGGATATCACTGTTCTTAATGACCTTAATATCAAGCTGTTTCGCAATCGCATTTACCGAAACAGGTAATTCAGTTATATAAAAATCAATAAAAGCCTGCCAGGAAGCATTCCTGACATTCTTATATTTGGCATATATCATTTGTTTTCACCTCAAGGGTTAGTGTTCCCTTGAGGTGATTTTTTATTTAGTTACATATCAATATCATTCTCTGGGGCATTTATGAATTTAGACTCGTCAACCTCAACTACTTTAGGTTTAGAGATATCGTTGAAGCTTCGAGCAACTCGATACGCATATTGAACATCGGTACATCGTCTGTACTCGACATCTAGTATGTTCCCTACAGCTTCTCTACCGTAATCATCAAGTTTTCTATATTTGTTTACGAATGTTTTTTCATCAGAAGAAAGAATTAAATCTTCATTTTCAAACCATTCAAATAAGTAATTAGCATCGCATTTTAAAGCTTCCATTATCTTGAAAATATTTTCTTCGCTGGGCGAACTTACATTATTTTCGTAATTGCTAATCGTATTCTTTTTAATCCCAGTTAATTCAGATAACTGCAACTGCGTTAACCCTAGTTCAAGCCTTCGCTCTTTTATCTTGTCACAAATCATTGTTTTCACCTCCTTTTATATTAATATTTTAACATAAAAATGTTAAAAATTCAATATATTTGGAGTTTAAATATCAACATCCAAAAAAATTGTTAAATATGCTTAGTTTTAAATATCGATATTTGTGCAAAAAAATCCAAGAAAATTGGTTTTAAAATGTTGACATTCCAAGATATTTGTATTAAAATAATTACAACACCAAGAAACTTGGATTTAAGAAAGGAGGATTAATGATGAAAAGTGTAGTTCATAACATTTCTTCTATTATAGAAGAAAGAGGCTATAAAAAGAGTAGCATTGCCAAGAAAGCAGGCTATTCAAACAAGCAGTTCAGCGACTTCCTGCACGGCAGACGAACAATCAAAGCTACCGATGTGTATTCTATTGCGAAAGCTCTTGAAGTTACACCAAATGATTTGTTCGGCATAACAAAAGCCGGCTGATACACAGCCAGCTGGAACAGAAAGAGGTGAGAAGAGTGGATAACTTAGATGTACTTGTCGTAGACGAGCTTGAAGAACTAGCGGAACCAATCTGCGATTGGTTGGGGAAATACGGTACTTCAAACACACAGATAGTAATTGACCGTGAGGGTGTGAGAATTATCGAAAATATCTGATTAATCACATACAGACAACCCACGACAGGAGGTGGACAGCTGTGGAAGAAAAGCTGTTTTACAACAAAAACGATGTCTGCCGAATCCTCGGCATATCAGACAGCAAAGCGTATCAGATTATACGACAGCTTAATGTAGAGCTAGCCCGAAATGGTTATATAACCGTGCGTGGCAGAGTACCAGCAGAATATTTTGAAAAAAGAGTAGGCATTAAGAAGAAAGCGAAAGCGAGCTAATGTGTTTTCAGAAAGGAGTGAAAAGCCAATGCAACCAAACATCGAAAACAGCATAGCAATCAACTGCTTTGCTATGAACAATGGAAAATGTTCAATTTTAACTAACACAAACTGTGTGTGCTGTAAGTTTTTCAAAACTAAGCACCAGTTGAAGATTGAGCATGAGGAGTGCGAGAAACGCTTAAACGGAAAGGAGTAAAACCCCAATGAAGAAACCAAAACCAATAGAGTATGTTCAGGCTATACTCTATCATATTAAATACAAGTGGCGATATATCGTAATGGCGATACTCGTCACCACAACAGTGCTACTTGGGCTATCTTACGCAGCAACCGGCAAGGACCTGTACTACATCGTCGGTGCGGGTGCAGGATTGGCGACTATAATTACAGCTGTGGTGATATTCGCAAAGGAAATCGGCAAGGCTATGGACCGATTCGGTTTAAGACTGGTGCCAGAGGATGAAACAGAAAGGAGCTTTTAACAATGGCAACCAAAAAGAAAAGTGCCCAGGGTGCGGGAACACCACAAGGCACAAACATAAAAATATCCACTACCATTGTATCAGAGATAATCGACATAGTCAATCTATCAAACGAAGAAATTAAGCAATCAGCCATAAAAAAGCTGACAAACGAGGACCAGCAGACCGACAGAAGCAACAGATATATATCGGCTGTACATACAGCTGTACTTAATGCATTGTGCGAATTTTGCAGACAGAACGCAGAGTTCGCACAAGCTATCTGTCAGAGTGATAAGCATTTCACAGCGTGCCTGGCAGAGATAGTCGAGGGTATCAAGGGTAGTATATCTGACTTTGACCTGTACACAAGAGCAGTAAAATTCTATTTCTCCACAGCAACAATTCACTTTCAAATGCTGATAGATGTTGGTGATGGTGTACTGGCAGAGCCTTTAAAACTGGTACAGGCTGAGGCTGAACAGACTGCTACAGCACCAGCACCACTGACTATATCGCTTGATAGTCTGCTTGATTGGTAGGTGCTGTTTGTGAGAGAAGTAAGAAAACAACAGCTGTTACATTCGTTCCCTACTGTTCCTAATGACCTTATGGAACAGATGAAAGGCAAGGGTGCTGCGAATTTCCTTGTGTTCCTTACATATGGAGCCGAGCTTTTTGTGCGTGGCTTTCATAGATATAGCAAGGGTAACAGACTGGTTGAACGACAGAGATATGTATTCGCTAAAGACGGAGCTGTTCGCTATGTTTTTGACGAACGCAAAGGCTGGAGCGTGACTAAGTATTTTCGAGAGCCTGTGTTCTGTTCGAAATCGTACGGATATAGCTTTGATAACACCTACCATGCTCTTAATGAAGAGGCAATCTACAATAGTGATATGAAGTATTGTTGTATGCCCAGAGGCGAAAAGCTGATGATAAGCTACCTCAAGCTTTATTGCACACATCCTAATATTGAATATCTTGTTAAGTCTGGCTATGCACATCTTATCGAAACGGTGTACCAAGGATATTGGGGTGGTCTGGAAACATTAAGGGTAACTCAAAATATCAACTGGAAAAGCAACAATCTGCTTAAAATGCTTAACCTCAATCGTACAGAGTTCAAGCTGCTTAAAGGCAGAGAATGCAAGTATTCAGAGTATTTAGCGTATCGTAAAAAATACCCCGACTACAAACCCGAGGAATTAATGACGATAATTAAAGTCGATTGGCCCTTTATTAACGATATAGAAAAAGCAACACAACCAACAGGATTGTCAGCTAAAAGGCTTGCGAAGTATCTGACCGAAAATAATATTCGATATTACGATTATGCAGATTACATCAGACAATGTCAGCAATTAAGCTACAATCTGAAAGATACAGCAATAAATATGCCACGAGATTTTCATGCAATGCATGAAAGACTGACGAAAATCATCAGAATTAAGGTTGATGAAGAGGCAAACCAGAAACTAAAAGAGCTTTACTCTGAACGAATGAAATTTGAGTTTGAATATAAGGATTTAATTCTTATTCAGCCAAAGGAAATCGAAGAAATCGTAAAAGAAGGTAAGGTGCTGCGTCACTGCGTTGGCGGATATGCTGAACGCCATTCTGTGGGCACAACCAATATATTCTTCATCCGAAAGAAAGACGCTCCCGAAGTTCCTTTCTACACGATTGAGGTTAGCAACCGTTATACGATTGTTCAATGCAGAGGCTACAGAAACGATAACGAAAGCCCGAAGCCGGAAGAGGTTATCGAGTTTGAAAAACAATACGCTGAATACCTGGAGGGATTAAAAAATGTCAGAAATAATAATCAGCGAACAGCATAAGCAGGCTGTAGAGCTACATCAGAAGATACTCGTCAGTGCCAACCTGGCACAGCAGAATCTGTGGGATATGTGTACAAGCTTAAAGCAAATGCGTGACGGTAAGCTGTACAAAGAATTAGGATACAACAATTTTGAAGATTACTGCGAAACTGAGGTTGGAATGAAGCGTAGAAACGCTTATAACTATATTTCAGTTATCGAAAAGGTTGATGTAGAAAATGTGCAATCAATTGCACAAATTGGAATGACAAAACTATCTTTACTCGCTACAATCAGCCATGAAGAACAGGCAGAAATATCTGAAAAAGTCAACCTTGAAGAAACCACCGTTAAAGACCTTAAAGCTGAGATAGATAAGCTCAAAAACCAAAACAAACAGCTTTCCGACAAATCAGCCGACTATTGCAAGCAGATGATGTCAGCCAAGCAGGCACAACAGCAGGCTGAAGAACAGGCAGACAGCCTACAGCAGCTTATCAACAGCAACAGAAGCAAGCTTGACAGCCTGAAAGCCGAAAACAAGCAGCTTACTGATGAAGTTGAAGAGCTTAGAAACCGACCTATTGAGGTACAGGTTGTTGATAACAGCGACAGTGAACGCAGGTTGAAGGAAACAATTCAATCCTTAGAGCGTGAGAACATTAAACGCAATGAAGAGCTTGAAAGACAGTACCGAGAGGACGAGCAAGCTGTGCGAAGAATGCTTGAAAAGGATAAGCAGAACGCAATAGACCAGCTTACAGCTGAATACGAAGAAAAGCTGAAAGCCTTACAACAAGCACAGCCACAGCAGGATACCGACGATAAAGAGGTATTCAAGGCTTATTTCAAAACAGCCTACGATAGCTTTAACAGAATGGTTGAATTTGCTGAAGCCTCAACAAATAAGGATATTTACAAAAGTAAGATTGGCAATCTGATAAACGCTTTTATAGAGCGAAAAGCAGAGATATAGAAAACCAATGCTTTACATATCATTAGGAGCCTGCAAACTGTGCCAGAAGCAGAAACGCTGCCCAAGCAGTAGCCGAGGTGTGCAGTGCAGGGATTTTAGAAATAAGGAGGATAAGGAGAATGGCAAAAATGACAGTAAACAGAAAAGCTCAGCGAATACTGGAGCTTGCAATGAAGATAAACAATACGCCCACGAGGCGAAAGACCACAGGCGATAAGCCTACTGTGTTCGTGTGTTTTTCGGGACACATAAATGTTCTGGAAGTTGAAGTGTACATGAATGGTTGGGAAGAAAATGTACGCTCAGATTGTAATTATCGCTTTCGTTTATCGAACGCTAGTTCTACGGACGAGAGGATGTGCAAAATGCTGAACAAGAGGATGGATGATTGCATAGCACTGCTAAAAGATATTTGGCAAAAGTGCAAGCCTACAAATGTTGACAAACAAGAATGAAATACTACCTGCTCAGCTTAAAAGACCCTAAAATATACCAGCGATACA
>JAXJDU010000248.1:0-3215 GCA_036301785.1 Acutalibacteraceae bacterium
CTCTATTGCTGTACCTAAAATCACCTGTGCCAGAAGTATCATGGTTACTAAAAAGAAGAACAGCTGTATCTTGTCGATTATAAATTCCTTGAATGTCATTTTAACTCTCTCCTTTCAGTGCCTTTTTAAACTCTGGTACATACTTTCTTGAAATCACCGTTTCTTCACCTGAATATAGCACTGCTGTAAATCTTCCATTCAAGGCAGGCTTTATAGAGCTTATCTTCATAAGATTAAGCAGGGTTGACTTTGAAATTCTTATAAAGCGTTTTTCTCTGAGAAGCTCCTCAAGCTCATAAAGCTTCTGCTTTGTTTCGTACACCTTATTTTGGGTGTATATAAAGGTTTTGTTGTCAACAGATTCAATGTAGAAAATATCTCCTACTGGTACTTCATACTGTCTATAGTCTATTGTGCCTGTAAGCTGACCCTGACGGGACTTTACAAAGGCTACAATCTCCTTTACCTCGTCAGAAATTTTATGACAATGAATCTCTACTACCTCTGGCTCTGTTTTATCTGTTCTGGTGATTTTAGTAAGCATAGTTTAATAATTCGCTTTTATATCAAGCGACCCTTCGCCCTTTAAATAATAATCGAACCAATCAAGAACAACACTATTTACTGTGTACATAAACTCCTCATTGTCCACATCACCTGAACCAAGCATAGAACCAAGGAATGGTGAGAACATAGGCAGGTCTGTAAAATCCATATGGCCTGCATTTTTAAATACAACCGTTTTTCCGTTTTCAGCATTCGCTATAATGTAATCGTTTACATTAGCAAGGTCGTATATGAAATCATCGGCTGTTGTTCCATTGTTCTTAATCTCTTCCATTTCATTATAATCGCACTCTTTTCTAAAATCAAGTACTGGCACAGTATAAGGTTCGCTTACATACTTATATTCACCATTTTCAATACCCTTTATCTCACCAAGCATCGAGCCGTCAAGGTTGATAACTGCATCTATGTCTTTTCTTTCTCTGCCAAGTGATACAGCTGTTGCACCACCCATAGAATGACCCATAAGTCCTATTTTATCTGTATTGGTCATTGAAACAACTGATAAAACCTCATCACTTGCAGATGTAACCCAGCTTTCATCTAAGCTTTTAGCAGACTTAGCATTTTTTATAGTATCAAGAACAAAACTTTCGTCCTCTGTTCTCAGCTTCATCCACTGCTCAGAAATCTCAAGGGTTTGCTCAGCGTTCATAATATCTGGATTTGCAATATTCATAGCAGTCTGAAAGAAGTTACTGTCAACCAGAATCATCTTACCATCGCTGTCGTTTGTGAAAAATGCGTGGTGTGGGTGATCAAGAGCAGCAACTATGTAACCATTAGAAGCAAGCTCGGCATAGGTTGAAAAGTTACTCTGGTAATATCCGAAAGCACCATGAGAGAAGATTACAAGAGGAAACTCACCTTTCGCCTCGGGATAATAGAAATGTACCGGAACTTCACGGTATGAACCATCATTCTCGAAGGTATCCTTACGGTTGCTATCAATAAGTATTGCGTTACACTCACTGATTTTGTATTCACCTGTTACCTTAAGACCATTATAGTTAGAAAATATGAATGATGGCACCAGCGAAAAAGACATCAGCACAACAGCCAGCACACTAGCTGTGATTCTTGATGATTTTCTTACTACACCCTGTACCTTTTTACCCTTTGCAAAAAAGCTTATTCCTGCAAGCACAGCACGAACAAAAAGCATTGCCAACGCACAGGCAAATCGCCATTTCATAAAGGTTGTTGGAAGCACCACTATAAGCAGTAAAACTAAAAATTCTGCAACTGTTGTCATAGCTCTGTTTTTAAGAAAATTTGATTTTTCGCTACACTTAGTAAGTGTTAACACCATAAGAGCTGTTTCAGCAAGTACGAATAAACATAAAAAAATAATTCCCATAATCGATCACCTTTCTTAGTCAAATTGTTCATTTGATTAACTTGAGTCTATTATATAAAACCATTCGCAGTCCTGCAATACTTTGCACTGTAAGATGCATTTAAGAAAGGTAAGATGCATTTTTATGAAATTTTTACTTTTTGTAATGTTGTTATTATAATTTACAGATATGTAATTGATGTGGAGAAATAATAAAAATCCGTAATAAAATCTTCAAAACAGCTGTTTGATTTTCTGAATTTATATGATAAAATATAGTTAATACAAAAACGAAAAGAGGAATAATGTGGAAAAGAAACAACTGCCAAAGCCGATAATAAGCTGTCTGCTTATTTTTCTTGTATGTAGTGCAGCAAGAATTATTGAATACTTCTTTATCAGAACTGACGAAACGATTTTAGCAGAAAATTTTATACATAAGGTTTTTGGTATAGTTATTTTAGCTGTAGCAATTAAGCTTGCAGGGCTTTCGTGGGATAAAATAGGTTTCAGGAAAAACGATGTTTTCCCGAATGTATTAAAAGGTCTGGCATTGGGAGCAAGCTGTTTTCTGGTTGCATACATAGTTGAATGTGTAATACTTTACTTTGCAAATGGCAATGTACAGCTTTCTGTTTACACAAGTGGTTTTTCGCTGAATGGTGAAGCTATCAGACAGAGTGGAATTGCATTTATATTACTTTGTGTTGCTTTTAACATTATAAATGTGTGGATGGAAGAGGGTATATTCCGTGGTTTGTTCACTAATCTGCTTGCTGACAAAATGAGCTTTACAGATACAGCTGTTTTTGCTGCATTGCTGTTTGGCGTATGGCACTGGGTTATGCCACTACGAGATTTTATAGAGGGCAACACAACTATAGCTAACCTGCTTGTAATGGGCATAGGCTACATTATTCTTGCCGGAATTATGAGTATAAAATGGTCAATGCTATATAAGATTACCGGCTCGTTATGGCTAGGACTTGGTGACCATTTATTCAACAATGTAGTTGTAACAAACCTTGTACATGTAATTTCAAATAACGAAGCTGACAGTATGCAAATTGTAAGAATTTTAATAGGTCAGCTGATATCATTTGCAGTAGTTATGATTTACTATAAGAAAAATACCAAAAGCGTTAACAATTAAAAATAAATCCCGTATAGTCCTCACGGATTTGTGGTGACCCCAAAAAGTTAGACATTAAAGCGTAGTAGCAAATTTAGCTGCTACGCTTTTGTTATGCCACTAAAGTATTTAGCCTGTATTCAACTGGACTTAACCAGCCAAGTTTTTGCTTAATTC
>JAXJDU010000249.1:0-1526 GCA_036301785.1 Acutalibacteraceae bacterium
ATGTCTGCAAGTGTGCCACCCTCTGCCTTTAGCTTGCAGTCGTAACCAACTACGCACAAAGGAACAAGATTTGTTGTGTGTGCTGTAAATGGAGAGCCATCGTCCTCAAGCATTTTGTCAGCGTTACCATGGTCAGCTGTGATAACAGCAATACCGTTCATCTCGTTGATAGCGTCTACAACCTTGCCAACGCACTCGTCAACAGTTTCAACTGCCTTTACAGCAGCCTCAAATACGCCTGTGTGGCCTACCATGTCGCAGTTTGCAAAGTTAAGAATAATAGCGTCATACTTGCCACTCTTGATATTCTCAACAACCTTTTCGCAAACCTCTGGAGCACTCATCTCTGGCTGCATATCGTAAGTAGCAACCTTTGGAGAAGCAACAAGTACTCTGTCTTCACCCTCGTATGGAGCTTCTACACCACCATTGAAGAAGAATGTTACATGAGCATACTTCTCTGTTTCGGCAATTCTTAGCTGAGTCTTACCCTGTGAAGCAAGGTACTGGCCAAATGTGTTGTCCAGTGACTGTGGCTTGAATGCGATTTCTACATTTGGCATAGTAGCGTCGTACTCTGTCATACAAACAAACTTAACAGGTACTAAGCCATTCTTTCTCTCGAAGCCAGCAAATTCAGAATCAACAAATGTTCTTGTGATTTCTCTTGCTCTGTCAGGACGGAAGTTCATAAATACAACTGAATCGTTAGCCTTGATTGGCTCTGCACCGTCGATAACTGTAGGAATAACAAACTCGTCTGTTACACCGTCAGCGTAAGAGTTTTCCATAGCCTTTGTAGCACAGCAAGCCTTGTTACCTTCGCCGTAAACCATAGCAGCGTATGCCTTTTCTACTCTGTCCCAGTTGTTATCTCTGTCCATAGCGTAGTAACGACCCTCGATAGTAGCAATCTGACCAACGCCGATTTCTTCCATCTTAGCAACGCACTCGTCAACAAAGTCTTTACCACTTGAAGGTGGAACATCTCTGCCGTCCATAAATGCGTGTACAAATACCTTTTCTACACCCTGAGCCTTAGCCATTTCAAGCAATGCGTAAAGGTGACCGTTAAAGCTGTGTACACCACCGTTTGAAAGCAAGCCCATAATGTGTAGTGCTGAATTGTTAGTCTTAACATTCTCCATTGCACTTACAAGAACCTCGTTTTTGTCAAACTCGCCGTCTGCAATAGCCTTTGTGATTCTTGTTAAGTCCTGATATACAATTCTGCCTGCACCCATATTTGTGTGGCCTACTTCGCTGTTACCCATCTGTCCGTCAGGAAGTCCTACAGACATACCTGAAGCACCGATTGTTGTATATGGATTTTCAGCAAAAATCTTGTCCAGGTTTGGAGTGTTTGCTGAAGCTACAGCGTTGTCATTACCACTTGGAGCAATACCGTAGCCGTCCATAATAACTAATATTGTAGGTTTTTTCATTTTTATTTCTCCTTAAACTTGAGCCTTAATATAATCCATTGTAAAAGCAGGGATAAGCTTTAAGCCCTCTTCTGCAAGAAT
>JAXJDU010000250.1:0-5585 GCA_036301785.1 Acutalibacteraceae bacterium
GAATATAGAAAGGGAGGAGACAAAAATGTTTCTTAACAAAAACACATTTGGCAGAAAAGCTATGAGCGTTATGCTTACAGCTGCATTGCTTTCTTCTGTTGGTGTTACAGCTTCAGTTACTTCAAGTGCTGCTACAACAGCTCAGGTTGAAGCTCAGGCTACTACAACAGTTGCAGCAAGTGCTGCCAATCAATATGGTTTGAAGGACAACATTCAGGATGGTGTTATTCTTCACGCTTGGCAGTGGTCTTTGAACAATATTAAAGCAAAGCTACCACAAATCGCTGAGGCTGGTTATACAGCTGTTCAGACAACAGTTCTTCAAAAGGCAAAAGAAGGTACAGCAGGCAAAACAAATGAGGTATGGTGGGTATACTACCAGCCAGCTGCATTTGAGCTAGTTCAGGATTCAGGCTACACAGCAATCGGTACAGAGGCTGACCTTAAGGCACTGTGTGCAGAGGCAGATAAGTACGGCATCAAGATTATTGTTGACGTAGTTGCTAACCACCTAGGTAACAACAGAGGTTATGACCTTGCACCATCTATTCCAGATGATATCAGAAATGACTCAAGCTGCTGGCATGACCAGTGGAATAAGGAAATCAACTATGGTGACCGTTACAGTATCACACACGGTTCAATGTCAGGACTTCCTGACCTAAATACAGAAAACCAGAAGGTTCAGAAATATGTTGCTAACTACTTGAAGTCATGTATTGATGCAGGTGTTGACGGTTTCCGTTTCGATGCTGCTAAGCATATCAGCGTTCCAGCAGAGGGTAGCCAGTACAACTTCTGGCCAAACGTACTAAATCCAACTACAGAACATGCTAAGTCAAAGGGTATTACACCTTACTACTATGGTGAAATTCTTGGCGACACAGGTCCAGGTGGTCCTGCTATATCATCATATACAACATATATGAGTATCACTGACAGTTCAACAGGTAATAATATCCGTCATTCTGTTGCAGGTGGTAACGCACAGGGTGCAGCAAATAGCTACTATAACTCAGGTGCTGCTGCTGATAAGGTTGTACTTTGGGCAGAATCACACGATACATACTCAAATGAGAGTAAAGAATCAACATATGTAAGTGATGATAAAATCAATAAGACATGGGCAATGGTAGCTTCTCGTAACAAGGCTACAGCACTTTACTTTGCTCGTACAAAGGGTTACCGTGGCGGTGCTATCGGCGAAATCCACTCAACACAGTGCTTCAATAAGGAAGTTGCTGAGGTTAACAAGTTCCACAACTACTTTGCAGGTCAGAGCGAATACCTGTCATCAAGTGGCTCAATCGCTTATAACGAGCGTGGCACAGAGGGTGTTGTTCTTGTAAATGTAAGTGGTGGTTCACAGTCAGTTAGCGTTAAGGCTAACAAGATGAAGGACGGTACTTATAAGGATCAGGTATCTGGCAGCACATTTACTGTATCAGGTGGCACAATTAAGGGTCAGATCGGTAACACAGGTATCGCTGTAGTTTACAACGCTGTTCCACAGGCTGGTATGTCAGCTACACCAGGTACAGCAGGTAGCACATATAAGTACAAGTCAGACACACTGACAGTTACACTAAACGCTACAAACGTTTCAAATGCTAAGTATTCAATCGACGGTGGTGCTGCTACATCTTTCACAGATGGCACAAAGGTTACACTTGGTTCAGGTAAGGCTTACGAGACATCTCAGAAGCTTACTCTGACAGGTACAAACACAACAACAGGTGCAGCAATCAACCAGACATATACATACTACAAGACAAATCAGGGTACATCAATTTACTTTGATAACTCAGCTTATAACTGGTCAAATGTATACGCTTACATCTACACAGGTGACGGCGAAACAGCTAGCTCAATTGCTGCATGGCCAGGCGTACAGCTAACAAACAAGTCAGCTAGTGGCTACCTATGCTACGATCTACCAGACGGCTACGAGTCTGCACAGGTAATCTTCTCAGATGGTACAGATTCAGCTTCAAAGAGATATCCAGCTGACATGGAGCCAGGTCTGAAGATTGGTGGTTCTTCTAAGCTATTTACATCAGGTAACACTTGGAAGGATTACTCAGAGACTCCAACAGCTCCAACAAACCCAACAAACCCAACAAACCCAACAAATCCTACAAACCCAACAAACCCACCAGCAGACTCTTATGTAAAGGGTGACGCTTCAGGTGACAATGTAGTTGGTATGAAGGACTGTGCTGTTATGCAGAAGCACATTCTGGGTACAATGACACTATCAGGCTCAAATAAGCTTGCTGCTGATGTAGATGGTGACGGTACAATCGGTACAACAGATGTTGTTATTATCATGAAGTATCTGGTTGGTTTTGCTAACATATATCAGGTTGGTACAGTTGTAGGCGTTGTTAACCCAACAAATCCTACAAGCCCAACAAATCCACCAACAAACCCACCAACACAGCCAACAAATCCACCAACAAATCCACCAACAAATCCACCTGTTAATAACAGAACAGTATATCTGAACGATGGTGCTATCCATGTAGGTAACGAGAGATATGCTATCTATGTATGGAAGTCAGATTCTGACAACAAGTGGATCAGCATGACAGAAGCTGGCTCAAACCTATATCAGGCTGAAGTGCCAGATGGTTATAACAACATTATCTTCTGCCGTATGAATGGTGGTACATCTGATAACAACTGGAACAATGTTTGGAATCAGACAGCAGACCTGACATTCAGTGGTTCTCAGAACCTATACACAGCTTCAGGCTGGGGTTCAAACGGTCAGTTCAATGGTAACTGGGGTACTAAATAAAAATAACAGTTTTTGATTAAAAACTGATTTTTCCCACCTTACTTAAGTGTAAGGTGGGATTTTTTGCCTGTAAGGCTCTGAATAATCGCTTTTATGTTAAAAGCCAGGGCAACACAGAAAATGAAGGTATGACAGAAAATAACCGTGTGATAATCAGATGTATTAAGAGCCAGTGCAGAATTTATCTGGAAAAGTCAGTAGTAAACAGAAAATATCAAAATTTATTGCTTTGTATGTGTGTTAACATCTTAAAAAGTTCTATAATTGTAAAAAATTAAAATAATACTGCATAAGGTTACAAAATAAGTAAAAAATAAATGCAAATAAATTACAGATTGTAACACTTTTTGTAACAAAAAAGAAACATAAATCAAGCGAAAAAGCTATATACAGCGAATATCTGCAATTGTAAACTTTTTATTAATTAAATATGTTCAAATTATTATCAGAATTTAATCGGATAGAAAAATATGCACTGATTAATAGAATGTTGTGTAAAATTTAAGAAAAAATATATAAAAACATTAAATAAACAACTTACAAAAGATTGAATAAAAAATGCTGCAAAAGAAAAAATCCTGTATTAATGAAATATTTTGAAAAAAACCTTGCAATTTCCTGAAATGTATGTTAAACTGTAACCAAATTGTTACCGATTGTAATTATTGTAATTAACTTTTTACATATCCTAGGTAACAAAATACTAAAAACGGTTTTCCCGTTTTGTTTTGCAACAATGGATATTGTTCTAAAATTCAAGGAGGTTTAATCCAATGCACAAACAAAGTAAAGGAAAGATAGTTCTGTCTGTACTATTGTCAATCGTTATGATTTTCTCAGTAGTAACAGTAGGAACAGTGTCTATGTCTGCAGAAACAAGCACAGGTATTGGTCTTTGTGCGTATGCTTTAAATGCATATAACGAAGGCTGGCCATATGTATGGGGTGGTTGTTCATACGGTGCAGTTGACTGCTCGGGTCTTATCCACAGCTATAACGGTGTAGGTGGTATCCGTACAGATATGCTTTCCAGCTCACAGTCAGCAGGCTTAGACTGGGGTTATGTATCAAATGGTATTCCAAATGTTCACGGACTTGGTTTACACAAGCCTGGCCATGTTGGTATTTATGTTGGTAGTGACCAAGCTATTGATGCCCGTGGTACAAACTGGGGTATTATTTATGCTTCACTTTATTCAGTTAACTGGGTTGAGTGGTATAAGATTGTTGGTGTAAGCTACCCAGAAAACGGTTGGGTTAAGTTCGATGGAGAGTCTTTCTATTATGAAGACGGTGAGTACATCGAGAACACAACTAGAACAATCGACAATGTTAAGTACACATTTGACTCACTAGGTCGCTCAGATAAAGAACCACCAAGCGACGCTTATGAGGTAACAGACTATTCAACAAATTCATCACTTTCTTCTGGTAATTCATCTTCTAAGTATCTGAAGATCGGCTCACAGGGTGAAAAGGTAAAAGAGGTTCAGCAAATGCTTAAGGACCTTGGTTACTTCGATGATGAAATCACAGGCTACTATGGCACATACACAGCTGCTTGCGTAAAGGAATTCCAGCAGGATGCTAATATCGAGGTTGACGGTATAGTTGGTCCGGAGTTCATGAGTGCAATCAAAAGTGAGAATGCTCCTTCTAAGAATGGAGCAGGTACATCAACAGATTCTTCTGAGGAAGAACCAGGCGTAGAAGAAACAACAGAGGCTCCTACAGCAGCACCAACAGCTGCTCCAACAGAAGCTCCTACAGAGCCAGTAACAGAGGCTCCAACAGAGGAAGAGCCTGGCGTAGAGGATACAACAGAGGCTGCAACTGAGGAGGCTACTGAAGAGGCTACAGAGGCAGTAACAGAGGCAGCAACAGAGGCTCCAACAGAAGCTCCTACATTGCCACCAACTCCACTTGAGGATGGTATCATCTATTACGGTGAAAACGATGTTCAGAACTGCAAAGAAATCGTAGACATGCAGGTTAGACTTGGCGAGCTTGGTTATTACACAGGCACAGCAACAGGTATTTTTGATGATAAAACATTAGAGGCTCTACAAAGCTACTTTACAGCTTCTGAGCAGAAGGTAGAAAGCTTTATTACAGAAGAGCAGTACAATGTGCTTATGTCTGATACAGCAGTTGCAAACCCAGAGAATAACGAGTATACAAAAGAGCAGATAAGCTCAATACAGTCTATGCTTGTTAAGCTTGGTTATTTAAGCACAGCAACAGGTGTTTATGATGACGCAACAATCGCAGCTGTAAAAACTGCACAGGCTAACTACGATATGAATGCTACAGGTGAGCTTACAGATGATTTTGTAAAGGCTCTTGAGCTTGCAGCAGCAAGAAAGGATTCACAGACTACAACAGTAACAACACCACTAAGTAATTCATCTGGTAATTCAGCATCAACTTCAACAACAGCTACAGCACCTGCTACATCAGCTACAACAGCTGGAAAAACATCTCCTGTAACAGGTTATGCATTCTCAGGTTCATCAGTTGATACATCTGACGATACAGCAATGCTTCTTGTATCTGGTATGATGCTTACACTTGCACTTGGTACAGCTATTGTATATCTGAAAAATAAGCTTCTAACAAACAAAAACAGATAAGTTCTTTCTTATAAAATTGTAAACCGTCACTTCGTTTGAAGTGACGGTTTTTGCAATAATAAGAGTAACAAATTGTAGTTTAGGCACAAACCCAAACGTAAAGTTTAGGTCCACCCTTTTTAAAGGGTGGTGGGGTCGAGGGGTAACAC
>JAXJDU010000251.1:0-4778 GCA_036301785.1 Acutalibacteraceae bacterium
AACTATGAGTTAAAGGGTTTCACCCTTTAAAATCCCACGAGGGGTGTTACCCCTCGACCCCATAAACTTTTGAAAAAGTTTAATCAAAACTTTTAAGTTTTGGTTTGTGCGTAGCTCCTCGACAAATCCCAATTTAACAAATTAATAAATTAACAAAAGTGAGGCGATAAATTGAAAAAATGGAAAGCTTTAAAGCCCTTGTATAAGGGAATCATACTTATTGTTCTGTCGGCGTTTTTCTTTGCGTTTATGAATATGTTTGTAAGACTGTCGGGCGATTTGCCGTCTGTGCAGAAAAGCTTTTTCAGGAATTTTGTTGCGTTTTTCTTTGCAGGGGCAGTGCTTATAAAAGAGAAGAAATCTGTGCATATACCTAAAAATGCAATTCTGCCATTGCTTTGCAGGTCGGGCTTTGGCACAATAGGAATACTGTGCAACTTCTATGCAATAGACCATCTGCCACTTGCAGATGCCTCTATACTTAATAAAATGTCACCATTCTTTGCGATACTGTTCAGTATATTTTTGCTGAAGGAGAAAATTAAGCCGTTGCAAATGCTTATAGTAACAGGTGCGTTTGTGGGTGCGTTGTGTGTTATAAAGCCTAGCTTTGCAAATACAGCCACAATTCCTGCGTTACTTGGCTTGTGTGGTGGTATGTGTGCCGGACTTGCCTATACGCTGGTAAGAATGTTGGGGCAAAGGGGAGTTAAAGGTGCTGTTATAGTTTGCTTTTTCTCAGGCTTTTCGTGCCTTGTAACTTTACCGTATCTGATTTTTAACTTTGCACCAATGAGCATACTACAGCTTACATTTTTGTTGCTTGCAGGCTTGTCAGCAGCAGGTGGACAGTTTACAATAACCTCGGCGTATTGCTTTGCACCGGCTAAGGATGTTTCTGTTTATGATTATTCACAGATTATTTTTTCAGCCTCACTTGGCTTTTTCGTGTTTGGCGATATTCCGGACTGGCTAAGCTGGCTGGGTTATGCTATAATTTGCAGTATGGCAATTTTTATGTTTATATACAATAAGAAAAAAGAAATTAAAAATCTACAGGAGGATACAAAATGAAAAAGATAGCAAGCTTTACAATAAATCATGATACACTTACAGAGGGACTATATACCTCACGAGTAGACGGTGACATAGTAACCTATGATATCCGTATGCGTAAGCCAAACAATGACGATTTTTTAGCAACAGGTGCTTTGCACACAGTTGAGCATTTATTTGCAACCTATGTTCGTAACAGCAAATATGCAGATGATATAATCTACTTTGGCCCTATGGGTTGCAGAACAGGCTGTTATTTTATTGTCAGAGATAAGGTTACACCAGAGGCTGTAATAGAGCTTGTTAAGGCTTCGTTTGATTTTATAAAGGACTTTGAGGGTGAAAGTCCAGGAAGTAAAAAGGAGGAGTGTGGCAACTACCTTGACCACGATTTGCCACAGGCTAAAAAAGAAGCAGAAATGATGTGCGACCACCTTACAGGCTGGAGTGTAGAAGATTTGAAGTATACGGACTGATAAAGAAATAACAGTGGAGAAGGATAATGAAAAAGCTTAAAAGTATATACATAATGGCAACGATTGTTGTTTTTTCGCTTTTGGTTACTGGTGTAGACGCAGTGCTGCACCCGGATTACTTTGTGAAAATACCGGTTAAGGTTGTATTCTTTCTGGTGTTGCCTGTTTTGTTTTTTGTGAAGAATAAAAGCGATTTTAAGGAGTTTAAAAAGCTGTTTGTATTTAAAAGAAACGGTATTTTAAAATCACTTTTGCTTGGACTTGGCGTTTATGCTGTTATAACTGGTGGTTATCTTTTAACCAGAAATATAATAGATTTTTCTGGTGTTACATCAAATCTTACAGAGGGTATGGGCATTACTGCTGATAACTTTATTTATGTGTCACTGTATATTTCTCTTATGAATTCATTTTTAGAGGAATTCTTTTTCAGAGGCTACGGCTTTGTAACCCTGAAAAAATACACATCACGAAAAACAGCCTACATATTCAGCTCTGCAATGTTTGCTGTGTACCATATAGGTATGCTTGTGGGAATGTTCAATATAGGTGCGTTGGCATTACTGCTTTTCGGATTGATTCTTGGGGGCTGTATTTTTAATTATCTTAACGAGGTAAACGACAATATCTATTCGTCATGGTTTGTGCATATGTTTGCAAACTTTGCGATTAATACTGTGGGCTTTATTTTGTTTGGTATTTTGTAAAACTGAATAAATATATAAAATCGTTTGGCTGGCTATGTGGCTTGTCAAACGATTTTTGTTAATTTAATAAGTGGTTTGCAGGTGTGCTTCTTACCAATAAGGCAATTTGTCAGGAGTGTAAATATATTTTGTAAAATTGTTGAATAATGGCTGATAAAATGATAAAATAAACAGGTTGTATGGGTATTGGTAAGTTAAGAAATATAATGATTTTATCTATTGGAGGGTGCCTGATGAGCGAAAATAAAAACACACCACTAGTGTCGGTATTAATGGCAGTTTATAACTGTGCAGATACATTAGATGAAGCTATACAGACTATTATTGACCAGACATATACAAACTGGGAATTGATTTTATATGATGATTGTTCGTCTGACAATACCTACAGCAAGTGTCTGGAGCATGCAGAGAAAGACCCACGAATAAAGGCGTTCAAAAACGAAAAGAATTTAACTCTTGCACCAACACTTAATAATTGCTTAAAGCAGGCTAAGGGTGTTTATACAGCCAGAATGGATGGCGATGATGTGTGTGACCCTACAAGATTTGAAAAGCAGGTTAAGTTTTTGAATGAACACCCTGAATATGCTGTTGTAAGCTGCATAATGGATGTATACGATGAAAACGGTGTGTTTGGTACAATAAAATTCCCAGAGAAGCCAGACAAGGAATTTCTGGGTATAACAAGCCCTGTGTGTCATGCAGGCTGTATGATGAGAAAAGAGGTTTTGCAGGAGCTTGGTGGCTATGATGCCTCTGAAGAAATCAACAGAATAGAGGACTACGACCTGTGGTTCAGACTATATAAGGCAGGCTATAAGGCTTATAATATTCAGGAGGCTTTATACAGTATGCGTGACGACCGTAACGCACTGAAAAGAAGAAGCTTCAAAAACAGAGTGAATGAATATAAGCTGAGAGTAAGAATCTGCAAAGCCTTTAAGCTACCTGTAAAGTACAGACTTATGGCATTCAGGCCAATAATACTGGGCTTTTTACCAGCATTTGTATATACAGCACTGCATAAGAAAAACAGTAAACATCAGTCATATAACGATAAAACATAATTGCAACAATAACCCCCAGCCGATTTTTTATGAGAATTGGCTGGGGGTTCTGTTTTTGTGATTTTTGCGAATTGCACAGGTTTGCGTAAGGACTTTGATAAGGGCTGTAGCTACGAAATATAAAAAACGGTATTGGTTTAGCTGTCTGCTGTAAGTAATACTGCAATGCTTTATATCATAAAATAATAATAAGTTATTATGTGAAAGGCAGGGTAAGTATGAAAAGGATATTTAAGCTGTTGCTTGCTGTAGTGTTGGTTGTTGTTATTGCTTTGAATAATATAAGTGCCTTTGCTGTGTCAGCAGATGAAATAACAGCACCGTCAGCAGTGCTTATAGAGGCAGAAACAGGTAAGGTGCTTTTTGAGAAAGAGCCACATCAGGTGCGTGCCTGTGCTTCGATAACTAAGGTGATGACATTGATTTTAGTTATGGAGGCTTTAGATGATGGTAAGCTGAAAATGGAGGATACTATAGTGTCAAGTGCTCACGCAGCGTCTATGGGTGGCTCTGATATATGGCTTGAAGAAGGTGAGACTATGACAGTGCATGACCTTATAAAAGCAACTGTTGTTGCAAGTGCTAACGATGCTGCTGTTGCACTTGCCGAGGAGGTTTCGGGCAGTGAGGACGCTTTTGTTGCAAAAATGAACGAAAAGGCTAAGGCTCTTGGTATGAAGAATACAACCTTTAAAAATTGCAACGGACTTGACGAGGAGGGTCATCTTACATCTGCGTATGATGTTGCACTTATGTCGAGGGAGCTTATAAAGCACGAGGAGATTTTTGAGTTTACTTCTATATGGCTTGATTATCTGCGTGACGGAAAAACCCAGATAGTTAATACCAATAAGCTTTTAAAAACCTACAAAGGAATAACAGGCTTAAAAACAGGCACAACCTCGCAGGCAGGCGGCTGTATTACAGCTACAGCAACAAGAGATGGCTTAACGCTTATTGCTGTTGTGCTTGGTAGTGCCACAGGAAAAGAACGATTTACAGACGCAAGTGCCTTGCTGGATTATGGCTTTGCAAATTACTGCGTATATACTCCACAATTTAACGAAGAAATACCCGAGCTTGAGGTTGTAAACGGAATGCAGCCTGCACTGAAGGCAAGGGCAAATATATCGGGTAGCTTTGTTATAGAAAAGGGTAAAAATAAAGAGGTTACCTATAAGGTAACGATACCAGAAAGTCTTACTGCACCTGTGAATAAGGGTGATAAGCTGGGCAGTGTGACCTTTTATTTAGGCAAAGAAAAGCTGAAGGAGTACCCGATAGTGGCTGCTCACCTTGTAGAGGAAATGAAGCTGTCGGGCGTGCTGAAGCTTTTGGTAGGATTTTTTGTACAGGTATAGAGCTGTAACACAAATTGGAGTTTGTCGAGGAGCTACGCACAAACCAAAACTTAAAAGTTTTGATTAAACTTTTTCAAAAGTTTATGGGTCAAGGGCAAAGCCCTTGTG
>JAXJDU010000252.1:0-2088 GCA_036301785.1 Acutalibacteraceae bacterium
CACTAGACAACTTGTCGGCATAATTTACTCAGCACTTCGTCCTTCTCCTTGACAAGCGACAGCTTGCCTGCGTCGTCGTCCTCGTTCTGAGCAAATTCTGCTCGACAATCTATTCAACCGTTTAATCAGGTATTAGTATTAGTATTAGTATTAATTTTTAAATTTCTGTAAAATATAACTATGATGTTTAGTGTAATCTGTTAAAATCTTGAATTGTCGAAACATAAGTGATATAATTTTCCTTAATATTTTTAGTATTTATATATTATATCATCGTGTCGGTTTTTGTTATAAACGGATGATACTTAATATATAGGAGGTATTATATGCCTGAAAAATCTGAACGATTTACCCCGGATATTAAAACAGGGCTGACAACAGAGCAGGTTAATGAGCGTATCAGTAATGGCGAATATAATAAATCAGCCACATTAAAAACAAAATCATATGCACATATATTAAAGGATAATGTCTGTACGCTGTTTAATCTTATCAATCTTATATTAGCTGCTGCAGTTTTTATGGTTGGTTCATATAAAAACACATTGTTTCTTGCTTTAATAGTGATTAACGCACTTATTGGCACAGTGCAGGAAATACGGGCAAAAAAGACAATAGATAAGCTGTCTATTGTGAATACAGCAACGGTAAAGGCTGTAAGAGATGGCAGGATAATCGAAATACCTACAAGTGAGATTGTGCTTGATGATGTGTTGATTTTGTCATCAGGTCAGCAGATACCAACTGATTGTATTGTTGCAGATGGCTATTGCGAGGTTAACGAATCACTTTTAACAGGTGAGTCAGAGGCAGTTTATAAGGTGAAAAATGACAGCCTTATTTCTGGCAGCTTTATTGTAAGTGGCACCTGTACAGCAATAGCAGATAAGGTGGGTAACGATAATTATGCTTCTCACATATATAACGGTGCAAAATATGTAAAGAAAATAGATTCAAAAATCATGAATGCAGTTAATTTCATAATTAAAACGATGTCTTTTGTGATTTTTCCTGTAGGTGCGTTGCTTTTTTTGCGACAGTATACGGCAAACGATTACACCGATATCACAAACGCTGTTGTATCTACAGTTGCTGCACTTGTAGGTATGATACCAGAGGGGCTTGTGTTGCTTACAAGCACAGTGCTTGCAGTGGGAGTTATAAGACTTTCAAAGCAGAGGGTGCTTGTGCAGGAGATGTATTGCATAGAGGCTCTTGCAAGGGTAGATGTTTTATGCCTTGATAAAACAGGCACAATCACAGAGGGCTGTATGGAGGTGCTTGAAGCCAGAGCTGTAAATAGCTACAGTATAGACAAGCTTGAAAACGCACTTAATGCAATGGCAGAATTCTCCACCGACAGCAATTCTACCATGAATGCTATCAAAAACAGGTACACAGCAAAAACCGGCTTTCAGGTAAAGGATATCATTTCTTTTTCGTCAGACAGAAAATGGTCGGGAATAAGCTTTAAGAATAATGGAGCCTTTGTATTGGGTGCAGAGGAATTTATATTCGGCAGAAATAACAACGAGCTTAAAGAAATAACACACGATATTCCAAAGGGTTACCGTGTGCTTGCAATAGGCTATTCAGATAATGATTTTATAAACCGAGAGCTGCCGGCTAACCTGAAGCCTGTTGGTATAATAGTGCTGAAGGATAAAATCAGAAAAGAAGCAAAAGCAACGCTTGAATATTTTGATAAGCAGGGCGTAGATATAAAGGTAATTTCAGGCGATAATGTAGAAACAGTAGCCTCGGTAGCAGCCGAAGCAGGCTTGAAAAATGCAGATAAAATTATAGATGCTACAGCCTTGAAAACAGAAGATGATATTTACGAGGCTGTAGAAAAATATTCTGTATTTGGCAGAGTTACACCAAATCAGAAATTACAGATGGTACAGGCTATTAAAAAGCATGGTCATACAGTTGCAATGACTGGTGACGGTGTAAATGATGTACTTGCACTTAAAGAGGCAGATTGCTCGGTGGCAATGGCAAGTGGCAGTCAGGCTGCAAGGTGTGTTTCACAGCTTGTTTTACTGGATTCTGACTTTGCGTCTATGCCAAAGGTAGTTGCAGAGG
>JAXJDU010000253.1:0-1930 GCA_036301785.1 Acutalibacteraceae bacterium
AAAAAAGATGATAAAGGTTGGTATTATCGGGGCAACAGGCTATGCTGGTGCAGAGCTTGTACGCTTGCTTATGAGTCACCCACAGGCAGAGGTTACAGCAATTAGCTCTGTAAGCTTTGAGGGTAAGGCACTAAGCGAGGTTTACCCTGCTTATTATAAATTAAATGATATGGTTTGCGAAAATGCAGACGATGTTGTAGATAAGTGCGAGGTTATTTTTGCAGCTTTGCCACACGGACTTTCACAGGAGCTTGCAAAAACCTGCTTTGATAAGGATAAAATCTTTATAGACCTTGGTGCAGATTTCAGACTGGAAAACGAGGACGACTATAAAGAATGGTATGGTGGAGAATACACAGATAAAGAGCTACATAAAAATTCTGTATATGCTTTGCCAGAGTTTTTCAGAGCCAATATAAAGGGGAAGAAAACTATTGCAAACCCAGGCTGTTATACAACAGGTGTGCCACTTGCTATTGGACCTGCTGTAGCTAAAGGCTTGGTAGAAACAAAGGGAATTATTGCAGACTGTAAAAGTGGTGCAACCGGTGCAGGCAGAGGTCTTTCTCAGACTACACATTTTACAGACCTTAACGAGGGCTTTCACCCTTATAAGGTAGCTTGTCACCGTCATACACCAGAGATTGAGCAGACTCTTTCTCATCTTGCAGACAAGCCAGTGAAAATTACCTTTGTACCACATTTGCTACCTGTAAACAGAGGTATTATCTCAACTGTATATGCACCACTAAAAGAGGGTGTTACAGAGGAAGATGTAAGAAAGGCTTATGAGGAGTTTTATGCTGATGAATACTTTGTAAGACTTCTGCCAAAGGGTCAGGTTGCAAATATTCATAATATCAAATATTCAAACTTTGGCGATGTGTCACTGCATATGGATAACCGTACAGGCACACTTGTGGTTGTGTCTGCCATTGATAACATGGTTAAGGGTGCAGCTGGTCAGGCTATTCAGAACATGAACATAGTATGTGGTCTTGACGAAAAAACAGGTCTCGAGATTATCCCACCAGCATTTTAAGCATTTAAGCTCGCTCAATATTTTTCTGTGAAAAATATTGGCTCGGGGTTATGTGCGTCATAGTTTGATGTGAACTATTAAGTAATTACGAAGAGGGAGTTTTGTATGCAGAAATTTTTACAGGCAACTGAATATATTGATTATGATTCAGAGATAATTCAGAATAAAGCTTTGGAATTATTTTCTGAAAATATGAGCGATATAGAAAAAGCAAGAATAGCATATGAGTTTGTACGAGATGAAATTCCTCATTCGTTTGATTGCAATGCTACAATAATAACAGCCAAAGCGTCAGATGTTTTAAAATATAAAACCGGTATTTGTCACGCTAAGGCTAATTTATTGGCGGCGTTGCTCCGTTTGGAGGGTATTCCAACAGGCTTTTGCTTTCAGCGTTTAACACTTTCAGATGATGACTCTATAGGATATGGTGTTCACGCTTATAATGCTGTGTTTTTAGATAACAGGTGGATTAAGCTTGATGCAAGAGGAAACAAAAAGGGTGTAAACGCTCAGTTTTCTATGAGCGAGCCTATATTGGCTTTTCCAGTAAGAGAAGAGTATGACGAATGTTACTATAATGGCATATATGCATATTCACATTCACCTTCAATGCAAATGCTTGCAAAAGCTAAAACTATACAGGACATTTTTGAAAATATTCCAGAGGTAGTAACAGAAGAGCCTGATATTAAGGAGCTTTAAGTCATAGCTATGGAGAAATACATATGAAAAGCAAAGCTTTAAAGAGCTGTGTTATAGCATTGGCTGTTGTGCTGACTCTTGTAATTATTGCCATAATCACTTTGCCAATAATTATAAACAGGGCTGAACAGAACGAAAAGAACAGGCAAATCAGCAATGCAGAAATTATAGGTAGCTATGTTT
>JAXJDU010000254.1:0-6288 GCA_036301785.1 Acutalibacteraceae bacterium
CCAATGGACCAGCAGGGCTGGAAAAAACGATTAATGACAGCCAAGTCAATCTCAATTAGCGTTTCTGGCAAGAGAAATGTAGGCGATGAAGGTAATAACTTTGTGGCTGGTCTTGCTTTCAAGAATGGCAGAGAAGCCGAAGCTAACTTTCAGTGGACTTTCCCGGACGGTACAACAGTATTGTTTGAAAACGCAGTAGTCAGCGTGACAGAGCTAGGCAGTGGCGAAAGCACAGCAGTTGCTCCTCTTGCATTTGAGGTTATGAGCAACGGCAAGCCTAAAGTAACACCAGCACTTTAATTAAATATTACGCATAGGGGCAGGCTACGGCTTGCCCTTTTTACGCAATCAATCACTTATGAAAGGAATGTTTAAAAATGAAAGTAGATATTACAAGCAAGCTTAATTTTGAAGAAAAGCCAGAGCTGATAATCAAGGGTGAAGCCTATAAGGTTAACAACGAGGCAACAACCTTTTTAAAGCTTTCACCACTTATGGAGAACCCAACACCAGAGGCTATCTCTAAAGCCTATGAGCTTATTTTTGATGAGTCAGAAAGAGAAAAGCTTGAAAAGTTGAAGCTGTCATTCACAGATTTTCAGACCATTATCACAGAGGCTATTAATTTAGTAGTTGGCAACACCACACAGGGGGAAGAAGCGACCCCGGCTATGACTTAATTGAAGATTTTGATGTAATAGTATCTTCATTCAGGTCAGAGTACGGGGTGGCTGTATATTCTGATGAATTTAAAAAGATGAAATGGAATGAATTTGTAAGCCTGCTTAGTGGACTTAACATCGACAGCCCACTTGGCAGACTGGTGCAGATACGCACCGAAACAGACAGTAAGGTAATAAAGAATTTCAGCTCACACCAACGCAGAATCTATAACGAATGGAAAATGCGAAAGCTTAAAAACAGCTCACCACAATCAAACGAAAACGCAATAGAGCAAATGCGACAAGCCTTTGTGCAGATGGCTTTAGGGGGTGGTTGATTTGGCTAAAAGTGCAGGAAATATAGCTATTGACCTTTCTTTAAATCAAAAAGCTTTTCAAAAACAATTAAACAAAGTACAAGGAAGTACAAATAAAGCTTCTAATGAAATAACTTCGTTGTTCAAAAAAGTTGGTTCTAGTATTGCCACAGCCTTTTCAGTTGCAGCAGTTACTGCTTTTACTAAAAAATGTATAGATAGCTCGGCAAGTGTTAAGGCTTTAAATTCGCAGTTCAGCCAGACCTTTGGCGATATGCAGAAGCAAGCAGAAAAGGCTTTACAGGGCGTCGCAAAATCAAGTGGCATAGTAGAAAGTCGCTTACAGGGCATTGGCACAAGCATTTACGCCTTTGCTAAAACCACAGGAATGGACAGCACCACAGCCTTGAAGATGATGCAGGAGGCTCTACAGGTAACAGCCGACAGTGCAGCATACTACGACCGTTCGCTTGAGGAAACCTCTGAAAGCCTTAAATCATTCCTAAAGGGCAACTACGAGAATGATAGTGCCTTAGGCTTAAGCTGTACCGAAACAACACGAAATGCTATGGCTAACAAGCTATACGGTAAGTCATTCCAAGATTTATCTGAGAGTCAAAAACAACTAGCTTTGCTACAGATGGTTAAGGAAGCTAATCAATTAAGTGGTGCGATGGGTCAGGCTAGCCGAGAAGCTGACGGCTGGGAAAATGTGACAGGCAACCTCAAAGAGAGCTGGAAACAGCTACTTGCAACAGTTGGTCAGCCTATATTACAGGTTGCAACCGGCATAGTTCAGAAGCTGTCATCAGCACTTCAAAGCCTTACAGCACACGCCAAAACTGCTGTTGACGCTATGTCTAAGGTATTTGGCTGGAAAAAGCAAGATACCACGGCTAAAGCCTTATCGTCTGTTACAAGTGGTGCAGATACAGCCACAGGGAGTATCGAAGCCACAACAAAGGCTAACGAAAAGCTGAAGCAATCGCTTGCAGGCTTTGACAAGCTTAATGTAATGTCACAGGACGATAAAAGCGAGGACACCCAAATCACTACACCAGCTATCACTCCAATGCCAACAGCAGATGTAGGAGAATCTAACGCAGAGCTTACAGCAACCGAAAAAACACTCGAAAGAATAAAGAGCAAGCTTAAAGAAATATCCTCTAAGCTTGGGTTTAATAATATAGATTTTGCCAGTATCAAGAGCAATATAGACAGTATCTTTACAGATTTAAAGCCTATTGCAAAATCTGCCTTTTCGGGTGCAGAAGAAATTGCAAAGGCGAGCTTTAATACTATCAGTAAATGTATTGGTAGTACAGTTGGTGTAGTTGGTAAGCAGTTACAAACCGTTACAGGTGGAGTATCCAAGTGGCTTGATAAGGATAAAACCAAAATTGCAAATGGTATTAGTAGCATTTCAAGCAATGTAAGTAGTGGTATAAGTAACATAGGTAGCTTTTACGAAAGTGTTTTTACCACCCTAGGTGGCAGTGTAGACCGTATGCGTCCTACTATGGAAACAGCAATTGCAACCTTTTTAAGTGGTATTTCAGGCTTAGGACTATCAGTTGCTGAAATACTGACTAATGCATTTGACATAGCTACCGAAAATCTGGCTATATGGGCAACAGAAAATCAAACAACAATAGGTTTGTTTTTTGATAATGTACAAAGTAGCTTTGCAGATGTAGCAAGTTTCTTGGGTGGTATAGCTTCTGAAATATCAGAAACGCTTACTGGCTGGTGGTACGAAAGTGGACAGACTGCATTCAGCGATATATGCACAGCCTTTACCGATGTTGGTACAACTCTGCTGAATGTGTACAACAAGTGGATTAAGCCTGTTATTGATTGTGTTGTAGGTATATTTCAAGACTGTTGGGACTATACCCTAAAGCCTATATTTGAGCAGGTGGTTATATTTTTTGGTCAGCTGATGGAGTGTATTGCTACTGTATGGAACAACTTTTTATCACCGATAGTCAACTGGATAATTGATTATTGCGTACCTTTGATTAAAAACTCATTAACCATAGTGCGTAGTGTCTTTCAGACGATTTTTGATTATATAGGTGGTGTTATAAAAGGCTTTGTAAAATCTCTTGGTGGTGTGCTTGATTTTATAACAGGTATATTCAGTGGCGATTGGGAAAAGGCATGGACTGGCATTAAGGATTTCGTAGGTGGCATATGGGATATGATGTGGGCCGGCATAAAAGGCACAATCAACCTTATGATTGACGGTATAAATGCCCTGTGGAGTGGCTTCTATACTGCATTATCTGGTATTGTCAACGGTATAGGCAGCATTGCAAAAACCATTGGCGAGGTATTAGGTACAGATGATTGGGGCTGGGAAATTCCGTCTGAGCCACCACTTATACCTAAGCTTGCAAAGGGTGGCCTTGTTAAAGCACCAACGCTTGCTTTGGTAGGTGACAACGCAGGTGCAAGTACAGGCAACCCAGAGGTAGTAGCACCACTTAACAAGCTACAGGGTATGCTCAACCAAAGTGATGGCAGTGCAGAGGATACAGCTATTCTGTCGCAGATTTTGCAGTATCTTATCAAGATTTATGAAGCCATAACATCAGACGGTAACACAAATATCATCGAGATTATTGCACAGCTTGATGACGGTGTGCTGTTTAAACGAATGATAGAGCTTAATAAGCAGTATAAGAAACGACATAATGGTAAAAGTGCGTTTGCGTAAGGAGTGATTAAAATGGAATATCAAGGATATTTACTGGCGTTTGGTGGCTATAAGCTACCAAACAGCTATTTAATTCAAAAAGGCTATACAAGCACCCCAAACCAACGCACCGAGCTGTCGGCTTATCGTGATAACTTCAATAGCTTACATAGAGTGACATCGCCAAACCATAAAACCACTATCAGATTTACAACAGGTGTGTTACACCTCGCCGATAAATTGGATTTACAATCAATAATGGAAAAAGGCTTAGTAGACCGTACCCAGCGAAAATACAGCGTAACCTACTGGAACGAGGAAACAAACCGATATATAACCAGTTACTTCTATATCCCTGATGTAACATATTCTGTTATTGATATATCGGATTCCGATATAATATACAGCTCGGTTAGCTTTGAACTAATCGAATACTAAGGAGGCAACAATGGCAGTAATAGACAGACAGCTGGAAATACGCTTCCCGAACAACGACCATGAAACCATAACAGGCAGTAATATCATAGCTGAAAGTATGGTGCTTACACGCTCAATCTGTGACGATGAATTTAAGCTAGGTGGCTGTATAGCCACCAGCTTTGAGATACAGCTTATAGATGTATCGCCATATATGCTTGACGGTAAACGAATACAGGCAGTGTTGCTTGAATACACAGATGATAAAACAGTGCCACTGATACCAAGTGATACACTCTATCCAAGTGACACTCTATATCCGGGCAGAACAGCAGACGAGCCAACAGAAACAATAATCTTCACCGGGACTATAGACAGCCTTAAAAGACAGCAGCACAGACAGGTGCTTAATCTGATTGCGTATGATGATATCTACACAATCATGCAGAAAAATGTGTACACATGGCTTTGGAATCGAGCCTTTTATGCAAGTGGTGAAAAACTAGCTACTATTATAGAAACTCTTTTCGATGTCGCTTTGCAAAATAAAATCCCATACAAAATAAGGTGGCAGACCTCTGGCAAAAACGACAACTACAATTCAGCTACACAGCTATCACCGGCACTCATCAAGGAGTGCTACAACGGTGATATAACAGCCTGTGAGGTGCTACGCTCTGCAAATGAATTAATGGGTTGCTTCGGTTATATTACTCCTGATGGCTATTACAACACTTTAAGGCTTGATAATAGAAAAACATTCTATAAAATAGAACGCTTTGAAAGCCTTGAGTTTGAGGAGTACGAAACAGCCGAGATTGATATAGTTTCGATGACATATAACGGTGGCAATGATAATCTGATTTGTGCAAGAAACAGCAACACTAACAGTTGTTATAAGAGCGAGGATAATGTGATTTTAAACTCTACAAGAGATAGAAGCTATGTAAGCCCATTTGTAGAAAAGCTGTCCAGTGGCGTGGGTAGTCTGACAGACGGCAGTTATTACAGCTACCGTCCGTTTACACTAACAGCCTACAAAGAAACTCTGCCAAAGGGTATAGGCTTGGGAAGCAGGGTCCATATCGTCACAGGTAGCACAGCTATTGATGATATACGAAGCGTAGACAGTATAGTACTAGCTGAAAAAATAACAGGTATTCGTACCTTAAAATATGAGCTTTCTGCCGAGGGCGAAAAAATCCTCGGTGGCTATGACGAAAACGCAGAGGGGTGAATAAATGGAATATACAAGAGTTAACTGGCAAAACACAAATGACACACCGGTAAATGCTACAAATCTGAATAAAATGGATAAGGCTATAGCTGGTCTGGTAAACGAGCTTAACGGAGTTAAGCACCTTGAAAGCCTTGCAGTATTCCCGAATCAGTCAAACAGCCGAATAAGCAACAGTGTAAACTTTAAAAGCACAAACGGTTACACACTGACCTATGGAGCGTTAGAGATAGCCGACAGTAAGCTTATTGTAACCAACGAGGAATATGCCTCAACACAGCTTACAGCAATGCTAAATGAAAGCGTAGTGCTGAACTGTGATAAAAATATTCTTCTTAAAATAAGAGCCAAAGCAAGCACAAATACCAGTATCTACCCGA
Source organism: Acutalibacteraceae bacterium (assembly GCA_036301785.1). Classification (GTDB taxonomy): domain Bacteria; phylum Bacillota; class Clostridia; order Oscillospirales; family Acutalibacteraceae; genus CAG-964. Next base: position 5,715 of record JAXJDU010000254.1, read on the forward strand.
AGCTAGGCTTAGCAGACGGAACAAGTGTATTTGTGCCGAGTTCAACTATTTCAGCCGGTAATCTGAACGCAAAGGCTACACCATATTACAACCTTGCACCTAATAAATGGGAGGATATATGGTGTATCATCGGTTCAGATAATGACACCAAGATTGAAAGCATAGTGTTGCATATTGCACCATATACAAAGCTTGAAATATCAAGCATGCATGCTTTCTATAGCCTTGATAAATGCACAGGTGGAGGTGTCGCAGAGGTTGTGACAGCCTACACCCACACAACCACTCCAGAGCAAACCTTTACCCCAACCCAATACGAGGAAGGAGAGATATAAATGGCATACATAAAAGAAACAATATCATCAAATGGTGACAGAACAGACTTTGCACGAGCTTTAAGGGATTTCTTTTTAAACAACACCTTAGCACCGTTTGAGCTTGTCAGCGAGGACTACACAACAAACGCAAATATACCTGTTGTAGAGATAGCGAGAAACAACCTGAAAATAAAATTTTCTGTAAATTTTACAGGCTCTCAGACACAGGTAGCTGTTTATACAAAATCAGATAAATA
>JAXJDU010000255.1:0-18580 GCA_036301785.1 Acutalibacteraceae bacterium
AAGTTAAGGGCGTTGCCCTTAAAACCCATAAGGGGTTTCACCCCTTAACCCCACCACCCTTTAAAAAGGGTGGACCTAAACTTTACGATTTGCTCTATCAAAGTTTGTTGTTAGCCCGACAAACTACAATTATTAGATTTCGTAGTCTACAGCAACGCTTGCTTCTATAACGCTGTGCATATATTTTTTAACTACATCACAGTGGTAAGCGTCCTGCTGGTAAGCCTCAAGTGCCTGTGCGTCGTCAAGTGTTACTGTAAGGATAATATTATAAGAGCGAGCAGAGCCTAAAAAGTCCTTGCCTACCTCAATACCCTTGAGCATTGGCACATTGCCCTGCATAGAAAGCAAAACCTCTGCTGTTTTATCCTTTACCTCTGTACTGTTGTCCTTTAGCTTAAAGCAAACTGTGTGTTTTATCATTTTGTAAATCCTCCTGATTATATAAAATATTATCACTAAGTCTGATTATAACAGCTTAGATATAGTTTATCTGTTTTTAGTATTGTCCGTTATCAATCGCTATAGTTTAAGCATTTTTTGGCAAACCCCTTTAAAAATGGATTAAAGCCGTATAAATATAAATCATAAACGCTTTTACCCAATGCTGAATGATCGTATGAGCTGTCAAGCTTTATATACAGGATCCTGTAATGCACACCAAAGGCGAAAATTTTACTGTCTGTTAAAATAGCACCGTTTTGTGCGTAAAAGGTTGTTCTTTTTATGTCTGTCTGCTTTTCCTGCTCATTTTTTGCAAAATCAGGGTTTTCACATTCTATTGCAAGTATCTTTGCGTGCTTGAATTCTGATTTTACAATTCCTTTGATTCTTATTTCTCTGAAAAAGCTACTGCCAATACCCTTGCCACGGTACTGTGGCTCTACAGCGAAATAATCAAGCAGAACAACAGGGCTATCTGGAAAGCTGTAAAATGTAGCGTAGGCTATAAGTGTGTTATTGTTATAAGCACCATAGGCTATATATAATTCCTTTTTAGCAAGCTTTTGTATCATCTTTAACGGACGAACTGCATTTTTAGAGAAATCTCGCTGTATGCAGTTTTCGTGGATTGAGCATAGCTCTTCAAAGCTGAGCCTGCGTATATTTGTGATTTCCATAGCTTTACCCCTATTTGTAAAAATATATTATTTTAATCATAATAACATAAAGCCGACCAAAAATCAAATTGGCCGGCTTTGTTATTATAGGCTTGGTGTTGTGTGTGCGACTGACTTATTCAGGTTTTTATTATAGATAAACAATAAAATGTATTCTTCTTATTTTACCAACATCTGCACAGTTTGAGTCGCCTACAATATACTTCATAGTATAAATAACATCGCTTACTGTTATTTCACCACTGTCATCAGCGTCCATAATTCCAAGCTGTTTTGCAGAAGGGGTGTTTGATGATATTACCTGCTTTTGTATATTTACAACATCAACAACAGATATGCTTTCGTCATTGTTTGTGTCACCTACAAGAACATCTGCCATACCTACACCTGTTGGTGGCTGGGTTGGAGGTGGTGTTGGTGATTCTGTAGGCTTTTCGGTAGGAGGCTCTGTTGGCTCTGTAGGTACCTCAATAACATCATATACATATACAACATTAATTACATTGTTGCTCCAGTTGCCTGATGTTTTGCTAAGTGGAGAAACCAATACGCCAAGATTTTCAATAGGCGAGGTTGTGTAGGTATCATCTGTAGTTACATACTCACCTTCAATGATAACATCCTCAGCAAGAGTTTTACCAGTTGTGCTTATGTGGCTTACTACTACCTTGGAATTAAAGTAAACAGTGTCACGGTCTATCCACACTTCTCCACGGGCCTCGTAGCCAGACTGATTTGCACCAGGTATCTGTTCACCAGCACCGTTTGTAAATATAACCTGTGCGTAGTCAGAATCAAGCTCTGGGTATGTATACCAGCTGCTGCCAAACTCAGATGTCATAGCGTTACCAGGCCATACACCAGACAGATATTTTGTTGATCCACTGCGATTGTCGTAAGCGTACATTGTTACATTGTCCCATCTTTCTCGGTTGTAATAATGTATCTTTGTTTTTTCATAAGAGGGCTTGTATACATAGGTAACTGTTGTGTCACTTTCAACATGGTTTCCGATAGCGTTTGCAGGCAGCTTTGTTGTGTCAAGCTCGTAGCCTGGTATTGTCTTTGGACGAGAGATATAGTCAGCACCTTGCTGAAGTTCTTTGACATCTGACTCTTCCAACTGAGTTCCGTCCTCAAGAATATAGTTTGTAGTTAAGCAGAAGCGTGGTGTGGTATCTTTTTCGTAATGATACTCTACAGTTATATCTGAAGCAGGCATTGTTCCTGCTGGTATACCCTTTATGTCGGTTAAGATGTAATTATCCTGAAGCAGAAGCTGTTCGGTCAGTGTGCTGTATTTCTCGCCTTCCTTTACCTTAAAGCTTGTTGATGAAAAAGGAGCAAATCGGGTTGCATCTATGTGTTTTACTGTTACTGTGTAGTAATCAGCAGGGTCTTCTTCGATTACTAGTCTGTTGTATGTAGCGGCATCTACCAGTATTAAGGCAGTTCTTGCAGGAACATCAACAGAAGAACCACTTATTGTACCAAGATTTTCAAGTCCAGCCTTATCTCCATTTGCAACAACTATCCAGCGTTCAGGTAATTTACCACCGTTCATTTTCAAAGAAAGAGTTCTTGTAACTGTTGAGTTGTTAACCAGCACAGCCATTGTACCCCATTCGTGGCTTGCGTTTGCAGAGGTATTACGGATTGTATAGCCAACAGCACTTTTGTTTTCTACAAAGTAGGTTGTGTTTATCGCACTCATATCAGCTGCCCTGAATGGAGAGTACGCAGCACGAATCTGCATTAAGCCCTTATAATATTGCACAAGGTTGTTATAGGTTTCTACTCTTGTCCAGTCAATAGCGTTTATGCTGTCTGGTGATTTATAGCTGTTGTGGTCGCCTTGCTTTGTTCTGGCGAATTCTTCGCCAGCCATATAGAATGGTATGCCCTGAGAAGTAAGCACTATAGCAGCAGAAAGCTTATTCTGTGCAATGAACATATCGTGTGTGCTGTTGAAGTCGTTGCTGCCGTTAGACAGTATAAGCTTATCCCAGAGTGACAGGTTATCGTGTGCAGAATTGTATGTAACACATTGAGAAGGAGCCTGTGCCCATTTGCCGAAGGTTGAAGATGAGCCACCCATCATGCCAGCCTTCAGGTCATGGGTTACAGTTGTTACACCCTGAATATAGCCTCTTGAATCGTCATCTGTGCCACCCTTAAGAGTGTTTCTTATTTTGTCGCTGAACATAGCAATTCGTGGGTCTACCTTAGAAGCGTTGTCCATTACGCAGGCTTCGCTGAAGTCTATTCCGTTTGCAGACCAGTCTGCCATCCAAGGCTCGCCATACATAAGGATTCGTGGGTCGATTTCGTCAAGGCTTGCCCTGATTTCGTTCATTGTTGTAATATCATGACATCCCATAAGGTCAAATCTGAAACCGTCAATATGGTATTCCTCTGCCCAATATCTTACAGAGTCTATCATGTATTTTCTGAACATGGTTTTGTCAGAGGCTGTTACATTGCCACAGCCAGAGCCATTCAGATATTCTGTGTCTGAGTCCATTCTGTAGTAATAGCCAGGTACGGTTTTTTCAAAACAGCTGTTGGCTGTAGAGTAGGTGTGGTTGTAAACTACATCCATGATAACGCCAATGCCCTTGTTGTGCAGTGCCTGTACCATTTGCTTGAACTCTTTTATTCTAACCTCACCGTCATAAGGGTTGGTAGAATAAGAGCCCTCTGGCACATTATAGTTAACAGGGTCGTAGCCCCAGTTGTACTGTGGAGTATCCAGCTTTGTTTCGTCAACTGAGCCAAAATCGTACACTGGGTTAAGGTGTACATAATTTACACCCTGTTCAACAAGATAATCAACACAGGAGGATAAATCGTCGCTGAAATTATAATCATCTGGCTTGTAAATTTTAGTATTGTTCTGTGCAAAGGCAAGATATTTTCCTCTGTATTCCGGCAGTACACCAGAACTTTCGCTTATAGAGAAGTCACGCATATGAACCTCCCATATAACAGCGTCAGTCTGCTTATCAACAAGCACATGCTCGTCGTTTTCCCAGTTGTATGGGTCGGTAGAATCAAGGTCTATAACCATTGAACGGTTACCGTTTACACCAGTAGCCACAGAGTAAACATCCTGTGTTTCGGTTGTTTTACCGTTATTTGTAATGCTGTAGGTGTAGTATACACCGTTAAGGTCACCGTCCAGCGTTACGCTCCATACATTTGTTGTGATGTCCTTTGTCATGTTTACAACTGGATTTACAGGTTTTACATCTTCTTCGTAAGAGCCGGCAGAGTAAAGATTCAGCTTTACATCGCTTGCTATTGGTGCCCATACCTTGAAGGTTGTTGAGGTTGGTGAGTAGGTAGCACCAAGGTCGGTGCCATGATATGTAGCATATCTGTCGGACGAGTTGAAGTATGCTGCACCCGATTCTGTTGCATTTGTTACAGCTGCCGAGGCAGGGGTAACTGCCACTGTACCTATCATAACTGTAACCAATGCAGCTGCAATTATTTTTCTGGAACGCATATAAATACCTTCTTTCTGAAATATTATAAAATCTATATATATGTGCAGATTAATTATACCTTTTTGTAATAAAAATGACTATTATTTAACTCTACAAATTTATAAAGCAAGTTTTATAAATTGTATATAGAAATTTTTCGAGGGGATAGCCTTACTGTTGAGGCAAGTACAAATAAAAAAAGAGCCACCATATAAGGTGACTCGTGATGTTGAAGTTAAATATTAATATTGATTGCCTAATTGACCGTTTAGTGTTTCGGCACTTATTAAAGGCTTTGTTTCCTTTTCTGGCTTTACCTTTTTGTTACGGTAACGCTTAGCGTATTTCCATGATGTTTTCAGCTCGTCAGAAAGATATTCCTCGATTTTGTCATCGTACTTAGGCTTTATACCGTTAAGAATAACTATTGTTATAATAGAGCGTGTGTCAAGGTCGCCATTGCTGTATTGTGTGCTTAAAATAGAAGCAAGCTTTTCAATTTCTGTTTTGCTGCCGTTTTCAACAAGAGATTTTATTTTAGGCATAACCTTGCTCTCGATAAAGGTAACACCTCTGAATGGGTTATAGCCGTCTTCCTCTGCCCAGATTTCTTCTTTAAGGTCAGGGAAGATATTAACCAGTCTTTTGCATAAAAACTTAGGGTCGGCATTGCCTTCGTCTGAGTTTTTCTTTTTGCTTTTGTTCATTCTTGGCTTGCTTACAGACAGAGCATCTGCAAAGTCGTTACCAATGCTGTTTGCTTCTTTCTGACCGTCTGTTTCAGGGTCGAATATCCATGTGTTCATGCTCTTCCACTGATTGTCAGGTGCAGAATCAGTAATACCACACACCTTCAAGGCAACAAGCTTTTTTCTTGGGTTATACATAACCATGTAGGCGTTATGCTCACCTATAAATAAATCAGCATAATCCTGAGTGCTGTCAACAGTCTGTCTTTGATAGCCCTGAGGCTCAATTACTGCTGCAACCTTATTGGTTATTGTTTTCATAAAACTGTAATCCATTTATATCATTCCTTATTATTTATATTTATATTTCGGTACGATTCATTTTATAACATATCTATTATACAGTTATTTTTTAGTTTTGTCACTATATTTTTAAAAAATATACATTGCACCAAATTGTAGTCTATGGTAAAATAATGTTTTAGAATAAGCATTTAAAATGCTATAGCAATACCTGTATTTGTGTTGCTGTAGATGTATAATTATAAGACTTATTAAATAAACGAAAGGCTGATATGTATGTCTAATAGTTCAGCGATTGGGGTGTTTGACTCTGGTCTTGGTGGTCTTACTGCCGTTAAAGAGCTTATGAGCTTTCTGCCCAATGAAAATATAGTCTATTTTGGCGATACCGGCAGAGTACCCTACGGTAACCGAAGTAAAGATACTATTATAAAATATGCTGTGCAGGACGCAAGATTTCTGCACACTAAGGATATAAAAATTTTAATAGCAGCGTGTGGCACAGTAAGCTCGGTAGCAGGTAATCTTGGTGATGAGTTTCACTTGCCTTATACAGGTGTTGTAAGACCCACAGCCTATGCTGCAGCTAAAGCGACTGTTAACGGTAAAATAGGTGTTATAGGAACAACTGCAACAGTTAACAGCTGTTCATATAAAAAGGCTGTTCAGGAGTTTAACAGTCATTTAAGAGTCTATCAGCAGGATTGCCCGTTGTTTGTTCCGTTGGTAGAAAATGGCTTTATAGATAAAAATGATATAGTAGTAAAAACTGTAGTTGAGCGTTATCTTAAGCCTCTTATAGATGAGGGTGTAGATACACTTATTCTTGGCTGCACACATTATCCTATACTGAAGGAAGCAATAGCTGATGTTATGGGTGAAAATGTAACGCTGATTGATTCAGGTAAAGAAACTGCAAGATACGCTGCAAAGCTTATTAAGGAGAATATGCTGCAAAATCCTCAGACAGAAAAGGGACACTGTGAGTTTTATGTAAGCGACCATGTAGAAAGCTTCAGTAAAATAGCAAATCTGTTTTTAGGTGATGCCTTTAACAAGGATGTACACCAGATAAATATTGCACATTTTTAATGCTGTGTATAATAACACATAACAGGTTGGGTGAAATATGAAACCGAATGAATATTTAATAGAGATTCTGGGCACACAGGAGATTGAGGGTGAAGACAGCGACAAGGTTGATGTTACAACTGTAGGACAATATACAGTTGCACCTACTGGTAATAAATTTATAAGATACGCTGAATACGACAGCGAAAATCTGTCAGTAGTCCAGAACACCACCATAAAAATAGCTGATAATATTATTACAATTACAAGAGATGGCAACTATGGCTCTCAGCTTATGCTTGAAATCGGCAAGCGACACCAATGTCATTATTCAACACCTATGGGTGAGCTTATGATTGGCGTTTATACCCATAAAATGGATATAGCACTGGACGAAAACGGTGGCGAAATGAGTGTGGCTTATACTCTTGATTTTGATACAGCTGTTGTAAGTGAAAACACATTTAAAATAACTGTCAGTAAAAAATTAATCTGATTAAAAATAAAAAATCGAAAGGGCGTACAGTAAAATGGCTAACATAACAAAAAAATCTATAGATACTTTAAAGCTTGCTATTTCTAATGCTATAGAAAAGGCAAAGGAGTCAGGTGCATTGATAGATGCAGAAACACCTGATTTTATAATTGAAATTCCTGCCGATAAAAAGAATGGTGACCTTGCAACAAATGCCGCTATGGTATGTGCAAGAGCTTTTAAAACATCACCAAGAAATATTGCACAGGCTATAACAGATAACCTGTCACTTGAAAATACATATATTGACCGTTTTGAGATTGCTGGTCCTGGCTTTATTAACTTTTTCTTAAACAGCAATTATTATTCAGATGTTGTTAAGGCTGTTATAGAAGAAAAGGACGACTATGGCAAGAGTGATTTTGGTAAGGGTAAAAGAATTCTTGTGGAGTTTGTTTCTGCAAACCCAACAGGCCCTATGCACATTGGTAATGCCCGTGGTGGTGCGTTAGGTGACTGCCTTGCAAGTGTGCTTCAGACTGCTGGCTATGATGTGCAAAGAGAATTCTATGTAAACGATGCTGGTAACCAGATTGAAAAGTTTAAAACCTCACTGGAGGTTCGTTATCTGCAGATTTATGACAGCGCTGTTGAAATGCCAGAGGACGCATATCAGGGTGCAGATATTACAGCACATGCAACAGCATTTAACGAAATATACGGCGATAAATACCTGAATGTATCATCAGACGAGCGTAAGCAGGCACTTTGTGACTATGCTCTGCCTATAAATATTGCAAATCTTAAAAAGGATTTACAGAAGTACAGAATCGAGTATGATAACTGGTTTTTAGAAAGCTCACTTCATAATGGTGGTGCTGTAGAGGATATTATAGAAAAGCTTAAGGAATCTGGCCACACATATGAGCAGGAGGGTGCTTTGTGGTTTAAGACAACTGATTTTGGCGACGATAAGGACAGAGTTCTGTTGCGTGCAAATGGTGTGCCAACCTATTTAGTTCCTGATATCGCATACCACTACAATAAGCTTGTTACCCGTGGCTACGACACAGCTATTGATATTCTTGGTGCTGACCACCATGGTTATATTCCAAGAATCAAGGCTTCAATGGCTGCATTGGGTGTAAACCCTGATAATCTTGATATTATCATTATGCAGATGGTTCGTCTGATGAAGGACGGCGAGGTTTACAAGCTGTCTAAGCGTTCGGGTAAGGCTATTACTCTAAGCACACTTATCGAGGAGGTTTCTGTAGACGCTGCAAGATTCCTGTTCAATACCCGTGAGGCTAATACTCAGATGGATTTCGATATCGACCTTGCAATCAAGCAGGATTCTCAGAACCCTGTATACTATGTGCAGTATGCACACGCAAGAATCTGTAGCATTATCAAGGCTCTTGAGAATGACGGAATTACAGCAAGAGAATGTACAGCAGACGAGCTTGCACTTCTTACTGCAAATGAGGAAAGAGAGCTTATCACTCATATTGCTAACTACACAAACGAGATTATCTCTGCTGCAAGCGATTACGATGCAACAAAGGTTACCCGTTATGTGCTACAGCTTGCTGCGTTGTTCCACAAGTTCTACAATGCCTGCCGAGTAAAGGGTGAGGACGAAAGCCTTACACAGGCAAGACTTAACCTGTGTATTGCAGTAAAAACTGTTATCAAAAATGTACTTACAATGCTGAAAATTACTGCTCCAGAGAGTATGTAATAAATATATTTTAGACAGTTTAGTGTTAATAGGAGCTGGCATAAGCGTTTGCTTGTGCTGGCTCCTGTGTTGTTTTTTTACATTTTGTTCATTATCTGTTCATTGACAATGTAAACACCAAAGAGTATAATTTGCTCTACCTTGATTGAGCAGGAAAAAGAAGGAATATTGTCTTGATCAGGTTTATTTTTTATGAATATCGGGTATTCAGGAGGAAATTTTAAAGATGAAAAGGTTGATGAAAAAGGCATTGCCTATGATTATGGCAAGTATACTTGCAACAAGTATGTTTATAGCAAGCAGTATGTCTGTTGTGGCTGTAACAGGTACAGTAAGCAGCTATACTAATCAGGAAACAGGCGTAAAGGTTGAAAGTGATGCTGTTACTATAACAGGAAACGATGTAGGTATTTACACTGGACTTGGCATGGATGACACAATCGGCTTGTACGAAGAAAAATACGATGTAGAAATGAGTACATTGGATGTAAACTATGATGAGGTTCCTATTTATCTTTATCTGCCTTGCGAAAAAGAAAACTGCTATGTAATTGTTGAGGGCTTTGAGTCATCAGAGCTTGTTCAGCTGGACGCAGAGTATGTGGACGGTTGCTATAAGGTGCGTATGCCTAACTGGGGTACATACTATGTTTGTGATACTCCTCTGCAAAAAGGCTACAGCAAGCTGGAACAGCAGACTCTTACTGATGAAAAAACAGGTGTCAGCATATCTGGTAAAATCGAAACAGGCAGTAAGCTTGTAGCGTTTGATGTAAGAGATATGTACAAGGCATTGGAAGAAGCAGATTATGATTTTTCAGAGGAACCATTTGCTCTGATGGGACAGTTTGACGGCTATGGTGTTTTCCTTTCAAGAAATATGGAACAGGCATATTCAGACGGAGAGCTGACTGTAACACTGCCAAGTGCTAACGAGGGCTATGAGGTAAGATGTGTCAATGTCAGAAATCCTATGTCTGATGAGGATACATACGAGGACGATGTTCTTGGAATGAGTCTGGCGAATATGGTTGATACAGATGAAGACCTGGCAGTAAAGTATACAGCACTTATGGACAGAGTATTCCCAGCACTTAAAGCAGAGTATGTTAATGGAAGCTATGTTGTAAAGAATGATTTTGATGGATATTATTTCATTGCACCAGTTGGCTCGTTTGAGATAACAGCAGATGAAATCAAACAGGCAAGAGCCAGATTTGGTGGATATAGCGAAATGGAAAATGAGTATATCACAGATGATGATTTTTCAGATGCAGATGAGTCTATAGATTTTGTTACTGAGGAAGTGAGTGCTGAGGTCGAAGAGCCTTCAGAGGCTGAAACAGAGGCTACAAAAAAGCCTGCTACAGCAAAGAGTGACGATGAAAAAGCAGACAGTAATGCAAGTGTTATTGTACCAGTGATAATAGGTGTGGCAGTAGCTTTATTAGTGCTTATTATTGTTATAACAGTGGTAGTTAAAAAGAAATCAAAAGCTTAATATAATATATAGCAAAACCAGTGGAGTTTAAAAATGCCACTGGTTTTGTTTTTTGCCATAAATCCTGCACTGAAAATGCGTGTAAAAAAATAATAGCACAGCTACTTGACAAAACAAAGTAGCTGTGCTATTATGCTATACATAGTAGCTGGTGCTAAACTATGTTAAAAAGTGGACACGGATTTGCGAGCAGATTTTTTGCCAAACGAATACTGACCCACAGGAAGGCTGTCGCTTTCCGAGGACGCAGTATGAAGTTTGGTGCAAAATATGCCGTGAAGAAGTCAACTTTTTAATAGAGTTTAGTATAGGAAAGGAGGAATTATTCTGGAGGAATCACAACTGTTAAAGGGAGTGCTGGAGGGGTGTGTGCTGGCGATTATCGTAAGGGGAGAAACCTACGGATACGAGATTTTAACACAGCTGGACGAAAGTGGCTTTGATTCTGTTCAGGAGGGTACGCTGTACCCTGTGCTTACAAGGCTTGAGAAAAAGGGTTATATATCGTGCCGAAAGGCAAAATCACCGTTTGGCCCTGTGCGAAAATATTATTCGGCAACAGAAAACGGTATGGAATTTTTTGAGGTATTTAAAAAGAGCTATTATGAAATAACAAAAAAGGCTATGAAGCTTTTAGGGAATGAGGAATAAGAAATGATAGATAGTTATGTTTTATACGCAGATAAGCTTAAAGGAGAATATGCTGAAACCTTTAAGGAAATTGAATTTTATTGCAATACAGCCGGTCTTGACGATGACTCAAAGGAAGAGCGTTTAAGTGAGCTTTTAGATGTGTTTATCAACGCTCAGGAGTCTGGCAAAAGTGTAAAGAAGATAGTAGGCTCAGATGTTGCATGGTTTTGTAAGGAGTTTTGCTCGGATATAGATTTTAAATGCAGGCTGAAGGTGCTTGCGAATTCTGTTAAAAATCTGGTGTGGTTTATGTTTGTGCTTGCAGGCTTAGACCTTATAAGTATTATTTGTGAGATAGCGAATGGTTACGATGTGTCATTGTTTACAGGCAACAATACTGAGGTTGGCAAGTATGCTTTTGGTCTGGTTGCTATGGAGATATTTGCGTTTCTGTTTAATATGGTGATTATTGCGATAATACATCGTTTTAAAAAGGTGCCGACTAAAAAGCAGAGAGTAGGCTTTTATATTTTATCAGGAAGCTTAGGAGTAGCTGGTTTTATACTTGCAATGATTTTTATGCCACCAGTTAAGGTGCCTACATTTATTACATTTGCTTTGTGTGCTGTTTATCTTGCTGTGTATTATAAATTTATTGCAAATAAGGACAGACCAAAGGTATCAATCTTTGACAGAGATGAGAATACACAGGCTGATTTTAACTGTACAACTATAAACGAATTTCACAAGGATAACGAAAAGCTTATTAAAAAAGGCAAAGCACCAAAAACACCCGAGGAGTTTATAGCAAAGTACAGAAAAATGATACAGCCATCAAAGTGGAGTAAGCTGTCATATCTGGCTTATCCGTTAATAACAGCAATAGCGTGTCTGCTGGGTGATTTTGATACGCCTGTTGATATGGTGGTATTTATACTGGTTGTATCTGTAATAGAAATTTTAATTGTAAGGTTATTTTATAAAATAGAGAAAACAATGGACGCCAACATAAAAAGCTTTATAGAGGCATGGGAAAAGGACCCTTCAATTTTAGATAAACCAGCAGATGATGACGAATATGAAGACGATGATGAATATGAGTATAAAGATGAGAGTGAGGAAGATGAATATGAATACGAGTATGAAGATGAGTGTGACGATGACGAATAAGTGATTAACATATAAGAAAAAGCCGATGCATGGGTTGCATCGGCTTTTGATATTTATAATTGTTGATTACAGCTTATTGCCACATTCAGGGCAGAATTTTGGTGTTGTACCCTCGGCTGGCTCAAAGCCACACTGTGAACATTTTAGCTTGGTTACAGGTGCTGGCATAGGACTGCCACATTCCATACAGAATTTACCCTTGTTCTGTGTGCCACAGCTACATACCCAACCGTCTGCACTTGGCTGTGGAGCTGGCTCTGGTTTTTGCTGGCCACACTGCTGACAGAAGCGTCCGGCATTTTCTGCACCACAGCTACAGGTCCATGTGTCTGATGAAGCTGATGTAGCTGCACCTGCAAATGCCTGTGTTTCGGCAGGCTGCTGTGGCTGAGCTGGCTGCTGCATAGGCTGTTGTGGTTGCATAGGCTGCTGGTATCCCTGCTGGAAACCACCTTGCTGATATCCACCCTGCTGGAAACCACCTCTTTGTTGCTGGAACTGCTGTGGTGGCTGATAATTCTGCTGCTGCTGATAGCCCTGCATAATGTTGCCACCCATATTCATACCCATACCCATTCCTAAGAATGCGTTTGTAGCACCACCAGCGTTGCTGCCTGCTGCTTTAATACCCTCTGCAACATTCTTAGCCATATAACCAGCCTGTGCGTTAGGGTCAGCCATAGACATAGCCTCCAAACGAGTGCTCATAATCTGCTGAGTTTTTTCATCGTAAGAAGATGTAAAGGTTGTAGAGATAATCTCCATACCTCTCAGCTCTTTCCATTCCTCGTCCAGTGCGTCTGCAAGATATTTAGTAAGATTTTTTGTATTACCTCTTATCTGGTGGAAAGGAATACCGTCATTAGACATCTTACCAAGAGAATCCTCAAGAGCTGTTAAAAATTCACCGTTAAAGTGTCCTTTAATATCGTTGAAGTCAATAGTTTCTTTAGCCAGAGCGTCACCCTTAGAAATAACCTCTGCAAAGAATTTGAATGGGTTAACGATTTTTAATGAATATGTACCACGAGCTCTTATAAATACCTCGGCATTGTAGGTAGTATCCCAATAGTTTATAGGGTTAGCTGTGCCGTATTTGATATTAAGAATCTCTTGTGTGTTGATATAGTAAACTCTCTGTGTACGAGGTGTAATACCACCAAACTTCCATCTTTCAAATGCGTCTGTAAGTGTGTCTTTGAACTCACCAGCAAAAAGTGATGGAGCTGTTGTGTTATCTACTTTATAGTAGCCTGGTTCACATGAAGCTGCTGTGATTTTACCACCGTCAACAATAATCATCATCATGTTAGGCCATACCTGAATAATAGAGCCGTTGTTAACTATATTGTCTGAACCATTTTTATTTGTGTTGCGAGGGTCGTTTGCACGCACCTTTACACCTGGTGCAAAAACTACAGAACCAGAAAAGGAACTTGGTGGCTCAATGGCCTCAAGATACTGGTCACCAAGGTTGCCACTGATTGAATTTATGGCTGCTTTAATAATACCCATGTTAAAATCTCTCCTTATATATTATATTAATGTGACTTGTTGCCAGAAACCTCTTTTATACTGTTGAAGTTCCATATAAGTACATTTTTTTGTTGTATACCAGTGCCACAGTATTCGCAGAATTTAGCACTTGGGTTTGAAATAGGACCACCACAGTTAGGGCAGTTAAGTGTTAGGAATTTAAGTAGATTGCTGTCTGTAACCTGCTTGAAATCCTGTACATATACAAGCTCTGTTTCGTAAATAGTCTGCTCCTTAAGGTCGTTACGGCCAAAAATAATTCTGCCGTTTGAATCCTTTATGTAGTTTATATTTTCTAAAGCTGTATTAAAAACAATTTTGCATACAGCAGGGCTTTTAACATAATTTGTTATTACGGTGTTGTGTATAACAACATCTTCATAAAATTCTCTTTGGTTATTAGCCTGTAGCTGTGCGATGATTGAATTAACCTGTAATGCAACATTATTTGTAATGTTGACATTTTGTATAGGTGTTAAAGAAGAAATTGCTGTAAAATAGTTTAACAGCAGATTTTCTGATTTTTGCTTGAATTCGTCATAATTAAAATCAGGAAAATCGCTTTTTATCATTGGCAGAAAAATGCTTGTCATAGAAGAAAGCGATTTAGGCGTAGCTGCCATTGTACGCTTTTGCTGCTGTACTGCATCAATAATGTTGTCGGTGTGAAACATCTGCCTTGAAAGCTTGCGTATAGCTTTTTTCGCTCTGTAAAAAACAACAACACCGAAAATCACCAGTATTAATATCAGAATCAGTATTATAAGTGTAAGAATCTTACCTCCCAAATAAACCCTCCTAACAAAATAGTTAATTTATCATGCGATAACAACTTAATTATATAATAATAGCACAGATAATTCAATATAGATTTAACAAAAATAGAGTACCCTATTTTGCACTTTTGGCGATAAAGGGGAGAGGTTAAAAGCGTGTCCTTATTATATAGTGTAAAAAAATCTAAAAAATTAATATTGTTTTAATGTTTTTTTTGTTAATTATATGTTATAATAACAGACAACGAATAAAGGGAATATCTGTAAATGCTTTTATTCTATTTGATCAGGAGGGAATTAAGTTATGAATTTAAAAAGAAAAACAAAGGCAATGCTGTCAATTCTTGTTTCTGCTACAATACTTGCAAGTGCAACTGTAGCGTCGGGTGTTGATATGCCTGTAGAGGAAGTTGAAGAAAATGTAGTGTATTACGGTGGTGGCCATACTGCTACAAAGATAAGCCACCCAACAAAGGGTTCAGGTGAAGCAGACGGTATTGTTGACTACGCTGGTAATGGTAATGTAGAGGTTAATCCGGAGATAGGACAGGGTGAAAGAGGACAGAGCTATTCATGGTCTTCACTTGCATATGGTGATTGGGTTTATATAGGAACTAACTACGCTTCAATGATGAGCACAGTTCAGCTTGCCGGCTCAAAGCTTGATTATGCGTACGATACAGAAAAGCTTACAGCTATGCTGAATTCTATGTTTAACGGTAACTTCTTTATAAATCAGGAAGACGGTGGCGACTCTAAGAGTATTTTGCTGAAGGTTAACTATAAAACCTGTGAGGTTAAAATTCTTATGTCAAAGGCAGATACAGGTGGTGCTGTTAACTTCAGAAATGGTGTAGAGTATAATGGTAAGCTTTATTTCTGTGGTGCTGTAGCTGGCTTGCCAAGCGTTTACGAAATTGACCCTGAAACTGATGAATACAAAATGGTATATCAGGGTGTTACACGAGAAGAAAACATAGAAGCCTACAAGCAGGGCTTAAGTGTTGGTGTGCGTGGTATCTGCGTATTTGACAACAAACTGACAATCAGCTGTATGGGCTTAGAGGGTGCATATATTGCAACTGCTGAAAATCCATCAGAGGGTCAGAGTGCGTTTACAAAGATTGCAAATATGGATGATTTATTCGGATATCCTGCATATCGTTATTGTGACAGTATTTATGGTGGTTCAATCTGGGATATGATTGAGTTTAATGACAAGCTTTATGTTTCAATCTGTACTGGTACACCAGAGAATATGCCAGATGATAACACAATGCAGTCATTCGCACTTGTAGTAGGTGAAAAGACCGAAGACGGTGGCATAAGCTGGAGAGCTTTAGCAGGTGACCAGGAAAAAGACGGTGCAAGATACACCTTTGGTATAGACCCAGAAAGAACAAGAAGTGGTGCAGCAAACCTGATGGTTTATAATGATTATCTGTACATAGGTGAATATAACGACGAAGAAATTGCGTTGCTTGATGTTGGAATTAAGTATGATTTCGACTTTATGAACGCTAACCTTGAGCAGTCTGTAAACCTGTACAGAATGGATAAGGACGAAAACATGGAGCTTGTTATGGGTGATGCAGACACAATGTTCCCAGAGGGTAGCTTGTCTGGTATAGGCTCTGGCTTTGGTCGCCATGAAAACCAGTATATCTGGAAAATGTGTGTAAGCAACGGCAAGCTATATGTTGGTACATTCGATACAAGTAGCCTTATGGAGCCAGTAGGACAGTTTGCAAACGGCGAAATCTTCAGAATGTCAGCAGATGAGTGGAAGAGTCAGATTAACTACTTAACTACATTCCTGAATATGCTGAAGCCAGAAAACAAAGAAGAAACAGCTGAGTTTGTTGAGTTTTCAAAGGCTGTTTCTGAAACTAAAAACGCAAGCAGAAGTGTTTTTGTGACAGATACATTAAAGGCGAAGCTTGCTACAGTATCAGGCAGTGCATACGAATTAACTGATGAGCAGGTATTGGAGCTTGCTGATGATGTAGCTGATATGGACTCAACTGATGTTACAGTAGAGGGCGTTGAGGATTATGAGGCATATATAGCAGAGCTGAATGCACTGATTGTTCAGTTTGAAGAGGCTGTAAAAAATGAGGATTATGAAATTGCAGAGCAGTGCTATCAGTCACTGGTTGATTTATATAATCAGTATATGCCAATCATGAAAGAAAAGCTGCAGCAATATGGCGAGATTGCAAATAAGGTTTTTGAGGCTTTCGAGAATGTTTATGGCTGGTTGATGAATGAAAGTAATCAGGAACTTATAATGGATATTTTAACATCATGTAAATATCTGTCTACAGCTGAAAAGGGTTTTGATTTATATGTTACTGAGGATGGCGTGAACTTTGAAACAATTACTATAGATGGCTTTGGTGATGAGTACAACCATGGTTTGCGTACAACAGCTGTAACAGAGGACGGTATTGTAATTGGTACAGCTAACCCATTCTATGGTACTCAGGTATGGTTGCTGTCAGAGGATGAAGTGCCTTCATATGTAATAGGTGACACAGACGGTAACAAAGAGGTAGACCTTACTGACCTTGTTATGATTAAAAAATCATTGCTTGGTACATTGGAGCTTGATGAAGCACAGATTATGGCAAGCGATATTGACTCAGACGGTGAGGTTTCACTGATTGATACAGTATGTATTCAGAAGTATCTGCTTGGCTATGAGATGACAGGCTACAGCATAG
Source organism: Acutalibacteraceae bacterium (assembly GCA_036301785.1). Classification (GTDB taxonomy): domain Bacteria; phylum Bacillota; class Clostridia; order Oscillospirales; family Acutalibacteraceae; genus CAG-964. Next base: position 17,237 of record JAXJDU010000255.1, read on the forward strand.
GTGAAGAGGTTTTTTTGGTTGAATAAACTGTTTGCCTGATACTGCAACAGAAAAATAAAGAAGTGGCTTAGTGTTTAGAATACTAAGCCACTTTTACATATTTTTATAAAAACGAAAGAAAAATGAAAGCCAGAAATTCAATCTGCTGAATTTCTGGCTTTTTGTACTATTAAGAAAGCAATTTGAAATTGTCTTTTAAAATTTATATTTCAGATTACTTGTTTTTATTCTGAATGTACTCGTCAATAGCAGCAGCTGCTGTTTTACCAGCACCCATTGCAAGGATAACTGTAGCAGCACCTGTTACAGCGTCACCACCAGCGTAAACGCCCTCACGAGATGTAAGACCATTTTCGTCAGCGATAATGCCACCCCACTTCTGAGTATCAAGACCCTCTGTAGTTGACTTGATAAGTGGGTTAGGAGATGTACCGATTGACATGATAACGCAATCTACCTCAAGCTCAAACTCAGAATCTGCCTTTACAACAGGTCTTCTTCTGCCAGAAGCATCAGGCTCACCAAGCTCCATCTCTACGCACTTCATAGCACCAACCTTGTTTTCCTCGTTAGGTAGAATTTCGATTGGGTTTGTAAGTAGCTTAAAGATAATGCCCTCTTCCTTAGCGTGCTCTACTTCCTCTGCTCTTGCAGGTAGCTCATCCTCGCCTCGTCTGTATACTATGTAAACATCTTCAGCACCAAGACGCTTAGCACATCTTGCAGCGTCCATTGCAACATTACCACCACCAACAACTGCAACCTTCTTAGAGTTTGCAATAGGTGTTGTGTTGTTCTCTTTGTAAGCCTTCATCAGGTTAACTCTTGTAAGGAACTCGTTAGCTGAGTATACACCCTTCAGGTTTTCGCCAGGGATATTCATAAATCTAGGCAGACCAGCACCAGAGCCGATATATACAGACTCAAAGCCGTACTCGTTCATAAGCTCATCGATAGAAAGAATCTTACCGATAACCATATTTGTTTCAACCTTTACACCTAAAGCCTTAAGTGTTTCGATTTCCTTCTGTACAATAGCCTTTGGTAGTCTGAATTCTGGAATACCATATACAAGTACACCACCAGCAAGGTGAAGTGCCTCGAATACAGTTACCTCGTAGCCCTTTTTAGCAAGGTCACCAGCACAGGTTAAGCCAGATGGACCAGAGCCGATAATAGCAACCTTATGACCATTTGACTGTGGCTTTTCAATTACAACGTTCTCTTTGCTGTTGTGTCTGTCAGCTACAAAACGCTCAAGTCTGCCTATACCAACAGCCTCGCCCTTAATGCCACGAACACACTTCTGCTCGCACTGTGACTCCTGTGGGCATACTCTACCAC
>JAXJDU010000256.1:0-6025 GCA_036301785.1 Acutalibacteraceae bacterium
ATTTACTCAGCACTTCGTCCTTCTCCTTGACAAGCGACAGCTTGCCTGCGTCGTCGTCCTCGTTCTGAGCAAATTCTGCTCGACAATCTATTCAACCGTTTAATCAGGTATTAGTATAAGATAAAAGAAAAAATAACCAAATTTTTCGTGATTTAAAATTTATACAGTCTGATGTGTTTACATACATTTTATTATGTGATAAAATACTGTTTAATGTCTGAATTTTTATTGTCAGAATTTGTAAAATATATGGAGGTGTATTCAAGCTTTGAATAATCAAAATCTACAGTCTGATTTAATTAATCAGCGTAAAAACTATAACGGTATTGATGTTATAAAGTTTTTATGTTCGGTTCTGGTGTTTTTTATTCATATACCACTTTTCTATGCTCCTGTTGACGGAGATCTTACCACTGTACAGAAATCTTTGAACTTTATTTTACAGCAATATGTTTGTCGTTTAGCTGTTCCATTTTTCTTTGTATCTTCGGGCTTTTTTCTTTTTAAAAAAGCACTTGGTGAGAAGCTGGATGTTGACAGAGTTAAAAATTACTGCTTTAAAATTCTACGACTGCTTGGTATGTGGAGTGTTCTGCTGCTGATAGGTGGAAGTGGACACCTATGGTATCTTGGTGCAACGGCTGTAGCAGTAGCCTTTATAAGCGTATGCTTACACTTTAAGATTAAATACAGATATTTAGTTGTAATAGTCGGTTTGCTGTATATTCTGGGATTGATAGGTGACTCGTATTACGGAGTGCTTGAGCCTGCTTTGGGGAATACCTTACTAAGATATATGTATGCTGCATTGAATCTTGTTACTGGTAAATCCAGAAACGGACTTTTTATGGGTTCTGTTTTTATATTGATTGGTGTTTACTTTTCGCAGGGAAAAGTAAAAATGAAATTGTGGACTTCTGTAGTCGGCTTTATCGTATCAATGCTTGGTATGCTTGGCGAGCTGTTTGTGCTTGAGCATTACGATATTCCTTCTGATTACAATATGTACATTTTCCTTGTTCCAGCAGTTTTCTTCCTGTTTTCTATAGCGTGTACAGTTAAGCTGAAGGACAGACCAATCTACGCACGATTGCGAACTATTGGTGTGCTGGTGTATTTTTTACATGTATTTGTCAATACATTAATTGGCTATGTAGCAAAAGGTGCTTACAAGTTTTTGAGTATAGATATTCAGCCTTATCGTTGTTTGATAGCGTTAGTGATTACACTGCTGCTTACCATAGGCATTGAATGGTTATCTCGAAAAGAAAGATTTAAATGGATTAAATGGTTTTTATCTTAAAATTTATAGCGAAGTGATTTTTGTCACTTCGCTATTTTTATTAAGCATATTAATGTTTGGTTTCTATTAGCTGTTTTGGTGTTGTTAAACATGACAGTTTGGGGTGTTTTATGTTGCTGTATTGGGTTTGGATATGGTATTATAAACCAAGGAGCTGGTTTTGTGAAAAAAGCGATAGCTATATTTTTATGTCTGATTACTGTTTCAAGCTTATCAGCCTGCACCTATAATCCACCTGAAGGCTACACAGAAGAGCATCATGCATATGAAGAAATTTTAAAATTCGCCAAATCGATAGATTCTGACGCTTCTGTGTCAAAGGAGTATACCGATACCACGATTGAAGCATGGAGCAGAAATTTCAGAGAGTACCCTGTAGTTATCAACGGAATAGAGTGCAATGTATCAAGTGTAGGGGATATGGTCTGGAATGAGGGGTTTTGTGCCGGAGAGTTTGCAAAGGAGTATTATGTAATTGATACAGACTATGACTATCTTGTGTTAAAACAAATCGTTTCTGAAAAACAGCCAGATTGGAGTATAAAATACGATAGTATTGACAGCAGATATGATTGGGATAACGAGATATCTGTTTCTGTTGCTGTAAACAATAAAGAGCAGTTAACAGATGAAGAGCTGAATATAGTATGGCAACAAGCAAAGGAAGTATATTCAGATTACATCAACCACCCTGTACGAAAGAAAGCAGTTTTCAGTATTTCAGCACCGGCAGAATATTATAATCCTGATGGTAAGGGAGGATATTCTGTTAAAATGAATTCAGGTGTGTATATCAAAAGCTTTACAGAAAAAGACAAGCTTGAATTTATTAAAGAATACCACAAAGCGTGGGCATTACTGGATTCTGATTTACCTGTTTATGAATGATTTACAATGCTGTAGATTTTTTATTTGCTGTAGTTGCTATGAAAAAATATAATAAATTTTAAAAGAGGTGTTTAAAATGGGATGTTGGGGAATGGGTCTGACACAAAGTGATGAGTATTGCGAGGTTTATGACAGATTTATAAAGGAATACGACAAAGGCAAGCCTGTGGCTGATATTACAAAGGATATTTTAGAGGAATATCTTGAGATGTTTGACGAGGATGATGGTGTGTTGCACGATGTTTATTTTGCTTTGGGCAAAGCAGAATGGATGTGTGGTGGCATATCAGATGAAATTTTCAGGAGGATTTCTCAGATTATCGAAAATGGTGAAAATATAGCCTTTTTACTGGAGCTTGAAGCGACAGACCAGGACTTAAAGCAAAGAAAAAGGAATTTAAATAAATTTCTTACACAGCTATCTAAACCAAAAGAAAAAGCCAGAAGGAGAAAAAACCCAGAGGAGAAGTATGTTCCGGAGCCAGCACCAGATTATCCACTTTTACCAGAGAGAAAGCCATGCGATGTGTTTGCGTACAGGTATAATAATGGCTATAGAGTTTTTGGCATAGCAAGCTATTGCAGAGCTACGACTATATCGAGAGATGGAATATCATATACTCGTCCAGCTATATATACTTATATGTGGCTAAAAAACTTTGAGGATATTCCTACTTTAACCGACTTACGAAAGGAAGCTCTTATCCCACTTGGAGACTTTTTTGGAGAAACATTCCCCGATAAAGAGAATTTAGTTTTTATAGACAGCATGAAAGAGCTAAGAAGGATTGCTGTAATACCAGCAAGGCATGAAATACATAAGGATTGGGGTACCATAGGCATATTTGCCACTACTGAAAAGCTTATCAAGGAATATCCGTCAGACTTAGGCTTAACCTTAGATGAGCTTTTCAAAAGAATCGAAGAAAGAGCCAGAGCCTTAACAGAGCAGGGTTATTGAATTAAGAACAGTTAATACTGATTTCTGTCTATAGAATATATGTTTTTCAAAGTTGGCTTGAAAATGAGCTTGCATAATTAAAGGAAGTGATTATATGAGAATTTCAAAAACTACAAAGGAGCTATACAGTGAGCTTTGCAAAATGCCCGATTTGCACTCTATGCCCAAGATAGATGGAGAAACACTGGTGTGGAAGCTATATAGCAATGCGTATATAAAAGCCTGTTGTGATAGCTATGACACTTGTATAGAAATAATCAGCACTTCTCCACATTGTCCCTCAACGCATTGGCACCCTGATGAAGCTGATATGCTGAATGAGCTGTATGCTTTGGGTAAAAAAGGGAATGTTCTTGTTCTTAAACGCTTTTTAATGGGCACAGGTGCATTTTATATTGGTGAATTTGAAAAATACCGATTTAATAAAAATAAAAAATGGTATTTTGGCAGGCTGTTTTACCTTGAGCAAAATCAGGGTAATATTAATAAATAATTTACTGGAATTTGATTGGCAATAACGCAAAGAAAGCAGAGTGAATGGGCACTCTGCTTTCTTGTTTTTAATGTATTTCTACCGAGCTTCGATAAATAATTTGCATAAATTCATTGCTTTTTATCTTGGTTTTTGATACGATTATTATAAAATGTTATGGTGTTTATTGTTGTTAATCAGATGTTTTAATATATATGAAAGGAAGATGATAATGGGAAAAACTAATGAAAAATACGAAGCACTTTTTACACCGTGGAAAATCGGTAATGTAGAGATTAAAAACCGAATTGTAATGTGCCCTATGGGTGGCACATCGCTTTTTGGCTGGTTTGAGCTTGGTGGCTGTCACTTTGATAAAGAGGCTGCACAGCTGTTTTTAGAGCGTGCAAAAAACAATGTAGGTCTTATTATCCCTGGTATTGCACCACTTCGTGATACCTTCTGGGGTAAGTGGCTATGGCAAAATCCTAAAATGTTTGACGAGCTTAAGGCGTTTATGGACGAGATACATAAAACAGGTGCAAAGCTGTTTATTCAGCTTACAGCAGGCATGGGTCGTTCATGGGCAATTACAGAGCTTGTAGCACCACTTCATAAAAACAAGCTTACTCGCACACTTATCAAGCCTATTCTTGATACATCACACGAGCTTGCAAGTCCAAGCCCACAGCCGTCACGCTGGGCACACGATATAATATGCCCAGAAATGACAGTGGAGCAAATTCACGAAATTATAGAAGCCTTTGCGAAAACTGCAAAGCTTTGTAAAGATGCAGGCGTTGATGGTGTAGAGGTTCACGCTGTACACGAGGGCTACCTGCTTGACCAATTTGCTATTGAATTTTTTAATAAACGCACCGACGATTACGGTGGAAGCTTTGAAAATCGCTATCGCTTTGCAACAGAGGTTGTTCATGCTATAAAAGAAGCGTGTGGAAAGGATTACCCGGTTTCGTTGCGTTATTCGGTAGAGTCTAAAATGAAAGGCTTTTGCAAGGGTGCTATGCCTGGCGAAAAATACAAAGAGGTTGGCAGAAATATGCAGGAGTCTGAAAAAGCTGCAAAGTATCTTCAGGACGCTGGCTACGATATGCTTAATGCTGACAACGGTACATACGATTCATGGTATTGGGCACATCCACCAATGTATATGCCAGAAAACTGTAACCTTACTGATGTTGCTCATATTAAAAAATATGTTGATATACCTGTTGTCTGTGCAGGAAGAATGAGTCCAGAGGTGGGTGCAAAGGCTGTTGAAAATGGAGAGATAGACGCTGTTGGTGTTGCCCGTCAGTTTCTGGTAGACCCACAGTGGATTACAAAGCTGATTGATGACAGACTGGAGGATATAAAGCCTTGTATTTGCTGTCATAGTGGTTGCTTTAATTTCTCGTCATCAAAGGGTCATGCAAATACTCAGGACCTTACTGACACAATGGGTCTTGCTCGCTGTGCGTTAAATCCACAGACAATGCAATCTAAAAAGTATAATATTCAGCCAGCTAAAAAGGCTAAGAATATCAGCATTATCGGTGGTGGTATAGGTGGTATGGAGTCTGCTATAGTTTGTGCTAAAAGAGGTCATAAGGTTACTCTTTACGAGAAATCTGACAGGCTTGGTGGTGTGTTTATTGCAGCAGCTTCACCATCCTTTAAAGAAAAAGACCGTGACCTTATAGCGTGGTATATAAGAGAGCTTGCAAAATATCCTATAGAAGTAAAAATGAATACAGAGGTTACAGACATAAACACACTTCACGCAGATGAGGTTATAATCGCAACAGGTGCAAAGGCTAAGAAAATACCTGTAAATGGTGCTGATATTGCAATTGAAGCTATAGACTTCTTGCTAGGCAATGCAGAAGTAGGTGAGAATGTAACTATTATAGGTGGTGGACTTACAGGCTGTGAGATAGCCTACGAGCTGTATCTGCAAGGTAAAAAGCCTACTATTGTAGAAATGCAGGACGACCTTATTACAACAAAGGGTATTTGTCTTGCAAATACAAGCTTCCTGCGTGATTGCTTTGAAACCAATAAAATACCTGTACACCTTGAAACATCACTTTGCAGAATCGATAACAACTCGGTTACAGTTAAGGATAAGGACGGAAAAGAATTTAAAATCAAGGCTGATTCGGTTATTATGTCAGTTGGCTATAACCCAGCACCAATTGCTAAAAAGAGTAAGCATATACATATTGTTGGCGATGCAGATAAGGTTGGAAACCTACGCACAGTAATATGGGGTGCATGGGATGTATGTATGAAGCTGTAAAATTCTAGTTTGTGTGACTAACAACAAACTGCGATAGAGGAAAACGCAAAGTTTAGGTCCACCCTTTTTAAAGGGTGGTGGGGTCGAGGGGTAACACCC
>JAXJDU010000257.1:0-2978 GCA_036301785.1 Acutalibacteraceae bacterium
AATTACAGGCAAAGAGATATTTAATTTTTCGAAAAATTAAATATCTCTTTGCCTGTAATTATCTACAACGGGGGATTTATTTACGACAGCCAGAAGAATGAGTTTATACATAAAAATCTTTTTACTAAGGATGAAATTTCAAGTATAACAGCAATAATAAAAGCGTCAGGACTTACCCCACTTGTCTATACGCTTGTGAATGGCGAGCAAAAAATACTCTGGAATAATAACGCAGATTTAAGTGATGGCTTCAGGCATTATCTCTCAACCCGTGCAGACGATAAACGACTTACCCCTGTTGACAGCCTTGACAGCTCTTTTTCTGGGGATATTTTTTACATGACCTTTATTGAAAGCTATGATGATTTATACCCTGTATACAACACTGTGAAAAACGAAAATAAATTCAATCTGGTGTTTCAGCAGGAAATTTACAGAGAAGAATATTGGTGCGAAATTATGCCGAAAGCTGCCAACAAGGCAAATGCAGCCACGCTGCTTAAAAACAGGCTTGGCTGTGATGAGCTGGTGGTTTTTGGTGACTCGTTGAATGATATACCTATGTTTGAGGTTGCAGACAGAGCCTATGCAGTAAAAAATGCAAACGACAGTCTTAAACAGATTGCAACCGAAATAATAGGCTATAATTACGAAAACAGTGTTGCTTTAAAGCTGTGTGAATTAGAAAAAGAAAAGCTTAATGGCTTTGCTTTATAAGCTTAAGGAGGTAAAAAATGAAAGCATTAATTACAGGAGCAAGCTCTGGCATTGGTAAGGATATGGCGTATATTTTAGCAGAAAAGGGCTATGACCTTGTGCTGGTTGCACGCAGAATAGACAGATTGAACGAGATAAAAAGCAGTATAAAAAATGTAAGCGTAGAGGTTATACAGGCAGATTTGTCGCAGGAAGAAAACTGCATAAATTTATATAACAGTGTTAACCCGTCAGAAATTGACTTTCTTATAAATAACGCTGGTTTTGGACTGTGTGGAGATTTTATAAGCACAAATCTTGATACCGAGCTTGAAATGATAAAAACCAATATAACTGCTGTGCATATTCTGACAAAGCTGTTTTTAAAGGATTTTGTAAAGCGTGACAGTGGTATTATACTGAATGTTGCTTCATCGGCTGCATATATGTCTGGCCCTTATATGAGCACATATTATGCAACAAAAAACTATGTACGCAGACTCACACAGGCTATATATCAGGAGCTTAAAGAGAAGAAGTCAAAGGTGAAAATTTCTGCATTATGTCCTGGACCTGTTGACACCGAATTTAACAGCGTTGCAAATGTTAAGTTTGCACTTTCAGGCTTAAACAGCTACAGCGTGGCTGAATATGCAATAAAAAAGGCAGAAAAAGGCAAGCTTAGTATTGTGCCTGGTAACCTGATGAAGATAGGTACATTTCTTTTAAGGTTTACGCCAGAAAAGCTTATGCTGAAGGTATCGGCTAACATTCAGAAAAAGAAAAATTAATACAACTATATCAGACTAAAAGCATATCGGTTACGCTTTATTGTAATTGATATGCTTTTTTGATATAATAAAAAAAGATTAGTATTATGGAAGTGATTTTATGGCATCAAAAATAAAAAGTGTGTATGTATGCTCTGAATGTGGCTGGGAATCCTCAAAATGGGTTGGCAAGTGTCAGGGCTGTAATCAATGGAATACAATGCAGGAGGAAATCAAAAGTACAGCAAAGCCATCTGCTTCATCGGCTGTTACAGCAGTTAAGCTTTCATCAACTGCTACCCCTGTATCTATGCGTGATATAGACACTAAAAACGAAGAGCGTTACAAAACAGGCTCCAACGAGCTTGACAGAGTGTTAGGTGGGGGAATTGTAAAGGGCTCACTTGTGCTTTTAGGTGGTGACCCTGGTATTGGTAAGTCTACAATACTGCTTCAGATTTGCAACAATCTTGGCAACGACCTGAAAATCCTATATGTATCAGGCGAGGAATCGAAAAGACAGATTAAGCTAAGGGCAGACCGTCTTGGTGTTGATTGTGACCAGTTATATGTAATAACAGAAACAGATATAGAAATGGTAATTCAGATAATAGAGAATGAAAAGCCTGACCTGGTTATGATAGACTCTATTCAGACAATGAACCTGACACAGCTTTCGTCTTCCCCCGGCAGTGTTACACAGGTGCGTGAATGTACAAATTTACTGATGAAGGTCGGTAAAACGCTTGAAATACCTATAATGATAGTTGGTCATGTAAATAAAGATGGAGCTATAGCAGGCCCTAAGGTGCTTGAGCATATAGTAGATGCTGTTTTACATTTTGAAGGTGACAAGCAGATGTCGTACAGAATTTTAAGAGCAGTTAAAAACCGTTATGGCTCTACAAATGAAATCGGTGTATTTCAGATGACAAATGACGGACTTACAGAGGTTGAAAATCCGTCTATGATGTTGCTTTCGGGCAGACCTAAAAATGTATCTGGTACCTGCGTAGCGTGTGCTATAGAGGGTACAAGGCCTATTCTTGCAGAAATTCAGGGCTTGGTAACAACCACAGGCTTCGGCAACCCACGCAGAATGTCAACAGGCTTTGACCACAACAGAATGAATCTTATTTTAGCTGTGCTTGAAAAGCGTGCAGGATTTTTCTTCTCTAATGCAGATTCCTATATAAATGTTGTAGGTGGCTTGCGACTTGATGAGCCAGCTGTAGACTTAGCTGTTGCAATGGCTCTTATCAGCAGCTTAAAGGATGTTGCTATATTAGAAAACGCAATCGCTTTTGGAGAAATCGGACTTGCAGGCGAAATAAGAGGTGTTTCACAGGCTCAGCTTAGAATGTCAGAGTCTATCAGACTTGGCTTTACAAAAATAATAATCCCTTACCAGAATCTTAAAAATATCAAATACAACGAGCTTCCAAAGGACATAGAGGTAGTAGGTGTAAGAAACATCAGAGAAGCCTTTAATGCAATGATTCATAGTAATAA
>JAXJDU010000258.1:0-6972 GCA_036301785.1 Acutalibacteraceae bacterium
AAGGAGTTTTATCATGGCAATTATTAAAGCATATAAGGGTTTAAGATTTAACTGTGAGAAGGCTGGCAAGATTTGCGAGCTTGTTTGTCCACCTTATGACATCATCAACGACGAGCAGAGAGAGGGCTATATCAACACAAACCCTTGCAATATTATCCGTCTGGAGCTGCCAAAGGGTGAAAACCGTTACGAGCAGGCTGCTGATATTCTTAACAGCTGGTTAGCTGACGGTACTCTTATCAAAGAGGATAAGCCAGCTATTTATATCTATGAAGAGGAATTTACAGCTTATGGAAAAAGAAACAGCATTAAGGGTATTATCTGCCGTGTAAAGATTGAGGAGTTCAGCAAGGGTGTTATTCTTCCACATGAATTCACACTTTCTAAGGCTAAAGAGGACAGATTGAACCTGATGAAGGCTACAAACTGTAATTTCAGTCAGATTTATTCCTTATATATGGACGGTGGCAACAATACTCTTGGCAAAATAGACGCACTTTCAGCTGGTAAGCCTGATATTGAGCTTGCAGACTGCGAGGATGTTGTTCACAGAATGTGGATAATCACAGACGAAAACGCTATAAGCGAAATCTGCAACGATTTTATCGACAGAAAGCTATATATTGCAGATGGTCACCACAGATACGAAACTGCTCTTAACTACAGAAATTACCTGAGAGAAAACGGCAAGGCAAAAGAGGGTGACGCTTGCGACTATCAGATGATGATGCTTGTTGATATGGAGCACCCTGGCTTGGTTGTATTTCCTACTCATCGCTTAGTGCGTGACCTTGAAAGCTTTGACGCAGAAAAGGTTTTAGAGAGCTGCAGAGAGTATTTTGACATTACAGAGTATGAGGATATAGCTACAATAGAAACTAACCTTATGGAGCTTTATAACGAGGGTAAAAAGGCATATGCGTTTTACAGTGGCAACAAGCGTTACAGTCTGCTTGTGCTGAAGGATATGGAGATTATCAGACAGCTGCTGCCAGACGCAAGCAAGCCAACACAGGAGCTTGATGTAACTGTACTGCACACACTTATTCTTGAAAAGGTGTTTGGCATTGACCCTGAAAACATGGCAAAGCAGATTAACCTTACATACACAAAGATTTTTGACGAGGCAATCTCATCTGTAGACACAGGCAAGGCACAGTGTGCATTTATTCTTAACCCAACAAGAGTTTCAGAGATAAGAGATGTAGCATCTAACGGCGAAAAAATGCCACAGAAGTCTACATACTTCTATCCAAAGATGATCACAGGTCTTGTTATGAATCAGCTTGAGGATTAATAATAGCTGACCAGCTATTACAATAAAATAACCTTTATGGTACAGAAAATCCCCTGTTAAAAGCCTTTACAGCTTTAACAGGGGATTTCTCTTTATGTTGAATATTTAATCGGGCTTTAAGCCTTGTCGCCTTGCATAAGTCTGTTAATCTGTGGCAGCTTAAACATAACAGACGCACCAATCATTGTAACAATCATTTCTGGCAGCATATAAGCACCGTTGTAGCAGATTGAATATAAAGCTACATTCCAGCCGTCTGGGCACCAGTTAGCAAACAGGATTGTACCCGAAATAAAGTGGCATACAAACCTGATTAGCAGTGCAATAAAAATACCAATGCATATACCCTTTACACCCTTGCTGCGAAAAGCACCGGATATTCCCAACGCAGTATATGCAAGCAGATAGTCGAATACGATTGTACCTATAAGCACCACTGGCGTTAAGCCCCAGCTTAGCACCTCACCGAAATCAAGGCAAAGCTGTACGATAGAATACAGAAACGCTGAAGAAAATCCCCACTTTACGCCATACTCAATAGACAGCATTGCAACAGGGAGCATAGATAGCAGAGTTACCGAACCACCCAAAGGCATTTTGAATACCTTTATCAGACTAAGCACTGTGCCTAACGAAATAAACAACGCTGTAAGTACCATTCGCCTTGTGTTTCTGCTTTGAGTTTTCATAAAAAACCACCGTCCTAAAATAAAATATAGTATCAGGCAAATATAAATATACACGGTGGCTATAAAACAGAAAATGCCGTCACATAGCTATAGTGACGGCACAGAAAAAACTGTTTGTATTTCCCTCCGTCGGCATTACCCGAATCAGGTTAAAGGGTATCAGCGTATACGCCTCTCTCAGCCTGCTATAGCAAGCTCCCCACATATTTAATATTTGCACAGGTTCATTATAGCACCTTTTTCAGAAATTGCAAGTGGTTAATTTACCTCTTTTTAAGCTGAAAAGCCTCTGAAATTAAACCTGTATTACTTTTGAAATAAAGCACTCAGCAAAAGCTATTACTCAGCTACAAACTGTATATTCTCTGATTTTGCGTATTCCTCTGCTGCAGAGCCTGCCTTACCGTGAATAACTATAGTATCGTTAATACCATAAAAAGCACCTGGTTCAATTGTTGTAACAGATTCTGGTATAGTTATAGATTTCAATTTATGACATGAAGCAAAAGCTTGTGTTACTATTACCTCTAAACCATCATTTAATTTAACCTCTCTTAAAGCTGAACACTGTAAAAATGCACCCTCACCGATTGTTTTTGTGTTTGCACCCATAACAACTATTTCTAATCCGTCATTTAAAGCACAAGCAAGTTGTTCTATTTCAACCACAGAATCTGAACATTTTATCGCCTTTTCACTATTTTTATCTGAAAAAGAATACTTATTAATTTTAGTTACTGGTGCACCCTCGTAGCTATCAGGTATTACAACAATACTATCACTACCTTTATATGAAACTACACCTCTGTTACCCTCTTCATCCTTAGAGAATTTAAAATCACCCTCTGGTGATACTGCTTGACTCAGCACAGCTTCCATTGTTATTTCGCCAGAATCTGCATTGTTGTTTTCTTCTGACTCCTCGCTGTCAGCCTCATCTGCTGATGTGCCAGAATCCTTTGTGCTTGATGTTTTTGAATTGCCCTTAGTGTCATCTGTACTTGACTCCTCACCACAGGCTGTGCAGGATACTGCTAAAATACCAATCATCAATATTGCTAATAATTTTTTCATTTTTTGTTCCCCTTTATTTATGCCACTGTGCTGTTACTCAGCTACAAACTGTATATTCTCTGATTTTGCGTATTCCTCTGCTGCAGAGCCTGCTTTACCGTGGATAACTACAGAATCTTCTATCATTGTAAACGCACCGTATTCGATTGTGGTAACAGATTCAGGAATATAAATTGATTTTAAATTTTTACACATAGAAAATGCCTGTGTACAAATGGTTTCCAGACCGTCGTTAAGCTTAACTTCCTTTAAAGAATTGCACTGTATAAAAGCACCGTTACCAATTGTTTTTGTATTTGCTCCCAAAACAACAGTTTCTACCTTTTCGTTTAAGGAACAAGCACATTCCTCAAACTTCTCTACAGTGTCTGGGAATACTATAGCCTTTTCTACGCTTCTGTTAGCAAAGCAATACTTACCTACAAATGTTATAGTTTCACCATCTATAGTTTCAGGAACAACAACAATGTCGTCTGTTCCCTCATATCCAATAATACCCCATTTACTCTCGTCCTCGTAATCTACAGCAGGAGTAAAATCACTCGCTGCTGTTTCCTCATGGTTAAGCAAAGCCTCCACTGTAATTTCGCCAGAATCTGCCTTGTCATTTTCTTCAGCTTCGTCTTCTGATTTATCTGCCTTGTCTGAGGTTGATGTTTTTGAATTGCCCGTAGTGTCATCTGTGCTTGAATCCTCACCACAGGCTGTGCAGGATACTGCTAAAATACCAATCATCAATACTGCTAATAATTTTTTCATTTTTGGTTCCCCCTTAATAATCTGTATGGCTTGTACTGTTTCTGTTTATTGCACTAAGCCATTTAATTAGAATTATGTATCGGTTTAAATTCAGTGTTTATCTGCAACTTAAACCTGACAGATTATATTTTACAATAAAATTATGCTATTATCAATGATATAAATAGCACAAACTGATGGTGTATTTTGCAGCTTTTACTATTGATTTTCCTGCTTGACTTTCTTCCAGTATTCTGCAAAGGCTTGTTCGTTTTTATTGTTGCCGTATTCGTAATATTGTCTGTTTTTGAGTATATCCGGCAAATACTGCTGTTTTACATAGTGGTTTTTATAGTCGTGTGGATACAGATAAAACTGACCCTTGTCAGGGTTGTCCTCTCCGTCGTAGTGCATATTTTGCAGCTGTCGTGGTATATCGCCTACAAAGCCCTTTTCTATATCGTGCATTGCCATATTTATGGCGTTATAAGCCGAGTTGCTTTTTGGTGCGTTGCACACCATTATTACAGCGTCAGCAAGTGGTATTCTTGCCTCTGGCAAGCCAACCTGCAACGCTATATCTACACAGGATTTTACTATAGGTATAATCTGTGGGTACGCAAGACCTACATCTTCGCAGGCACATACAAGCAATCTTCTGCACGCTGACGGTAAATCGCCTGCCGATAAAAGCCTTGCAAGATAATATACAGCAGCGTTTGCGTCTGAGCCTCGCATGGATTTCTGAAAAGCAGACATTATGTCGTAATGCTGGTCACCGTCTTTGTCGTAACGCATTGCACTTTTCTGTGTAAGCTCCTTAGCTGTGTCAAGTGTTATTATTCTTGCACCGTTTTCTGGCAATGTAGACAGCACACAAAGCTCCACAGCATTCAGCGATTTTCGTACATCGCCACCACAGGCATAAGAAATATAATTGATTGTTTCATCGCTGGCTGTAATTTCCTCGTTAAGCTCGTCAGCCATAATACTGAAGGCTCGTTTTACAGCCCTTGCAATTTCATCGTGTGGCACGGTTTTAAACTCAAAAACTGTACATCTGCTTAAAATAGCGTTGTACACATAAAAATAAGGATTTTCGGTAGTAGACGCTATAAGCGTAATTGTTCCATTTTCAAGATACTCCAGCAGTGTTTGCTGCTGCTTTTTGTTGAAATACTGTATCTCGTCAAGGTAGAGTAAAATTCCATTCATGCCACCAAAGGTGTCAAGCTGTGCCACAAGCTCCTTGATATCTGCTGTAGAGGCAGTTGTGCCGTTAAGCTTACGCAAAAGCTTGTTGGTTCTTTTGGCTATATATGTAGCCAGCGTGCTTTTACCCACACCAGATGGCCCGTAAAAAATCATATTTGGTATTTCGTCAGAGCTTTCTATAATATTACGCAGGGGCTTACCCTTTGATATTAAATGCTTTTGTCCTACTATATCATCAAGAGTCTGTGGTCTTACTCTGTCTGCTAATGGAGATTTCATAATATTCCTCCTGTTAAATGCATAATTAAATGGTTAATTAAGCATAGCATAAATAAAATAAAGCTTCAAGTAACAGCAGTTATTTGTCATATAGTTTTATATCTATATTAAACTATATTTTAAATCTGTGTTTATGTATAATGAATAAAAAGTTTATTTTGGATAGGGGCAAATAAACGAAAATGTTTTTGTGCAGCGTCTATATATTGTATTAACAAAATGATTGATATATAATTAAGGTGGTGAGATTTTCTATAAAAAAGGAGGATAATCTATATGAACAGAAAGTTTCTTAGCGTTGTTTTAAGTACTGTAATTACTGCTACATCGTGCTTTTCTCCCTTGTTCTCGTTAGGTGCAGGGGCTGTAGAGAGTGACATAGCAGAGTCGCAGGCTATTACAACCAACGAAGTCAGCGAAGCAGCTGATCCTGTTACGCTTAACTTCTATTCATATATCCGAGATAACGACCGTACCGATGTACATCTTGGATATAAAATGGATCAGAAAACCACAATTAAAGCAAATCGTGGTGACGACATTCAGGTTAAAATCAAAATGAAGTCTACCGACGAGCCTTACACAAGCTCACTTTCTTTAAGATATGACCTTAAAGAATCAGACAACATCGAACAGCTATTTGGCCCTGGTGGCGATATGGAGGTTCCACTTGGCAAAAACAAGGCTGAGTTTATCGGTAAGTACATTCCAAAAAGAGAGGCCTCTTTGTTAGAATACAACGAGGATATTACCTTTAACCCTGTAATTCAGGAAAAAATTGAAAAATACTGGGACGATGGTGATATCTTCTTTGATGACGGTGCATTCAGAATGAACGATGTGCCTACATGGGACGCATTCGGACTTGTATTCTCACAGTTCTTCTCCTATGAATCAGCAGAATTCAAGGATATGCGTGAGAGAATGCACTTTACAACAACAGAGGGTGGCGACGAGTATTGTACAATGAGCTTCCATGTATCAGAGGATAAATCTCTGGGTGATGAGCAGACCTTTGTTGCTTACTTCCCAGAGTTTGTAAGATACGCTGTAAGCTCTGGTCCACATATTTATGTAGACGAAATGACAATGGACATTACAGGCTCTACATACACAGAGCCAACACAGCCTACAACAAAGCCAACAGCTCCACCAACACAGCCACCAACACAGCCACCTACAGAGGCTGCAACAGCTATTATCCACTTTGCAGACGATAATAAGCGTGAGCCAATGACTGTAAAGGTTGGTGACACATTTACTTATGATATTTATTTAAAGCTTACTGACCCTAAGGTACAGTCATATGTAACATGGACATATTTCAATCAGCCAGTAGGTACAAAGAAAACACCTAACCAGGAGGGTAGTATTCAGATACCAGAGGCTAATCAGGTATTGAAGGTAGGCAGAAATGGCTATACACCACACTACTCACCATTTGATGAATCATTCGACCTTATGAAATTCCCTAACTACCTTATCGGCTTCGGTATGGGAGAGATGGACTCAAACGGTGCTTACAGTATGCTTAACACCAAGAATGGTTTATTCACTCAGGAGGGTGGTTGCTTAGTATCAACTATCACATTTACAGTACAGAAGGCTGGTGAGGTTGAGGTATTCACAAGGCTTGACGATGCTATTGTTGACCTTGACAATGGCGAAATCCACGCTGAT
>JAXJDU010000259.1:0-8462 GCA_036301785.1 Acutalibacteraceae bacterium
GAGTTAAAGGGTTTCACCCTTTAAAATCCCACAAGGGCGTTGCCCTTGACCCACCAGCCTTTGAAAAGGCTGGACCTAAACTTTACGCTTTTCTTTTTCGTAGTTTGTTATTAGCCCCACAAACTACAATTTTTATTCCTCTAACAGCTTCTTATCTTGTGGAGTAAGCTCGTATTTTTCAAACATATCAGGGCGATGTGCTTTTGTGCGTATAAGTGACTGCTTATGTCGCCATTTGTCAACATTGGCATGATGACCCGACAGCAAAACCTCCGGCACTTCCATATCTCGCCAGCTGGCAGGTTTTGTGTATTGAGGGTACTCAAGTAATCCGTTATAGTGGCTTTCTTCTGTGAAGCATTCATCGTTAGAAAGCACGCCCGGCAACATTCTGCATATAGCGTCTGTAAGCACCATAGCAGGCAGCTCGCCACCTGTAAGCACATAATCGCCTATCGAGATTTCTTCATCTACAAGCAGGTCAAGCACTCGCTGGTCTACACCCTCGTAATGGCCACATAATATACAGATGTTCTCATGCTCAGTTGCCATTCTTTTTACCTTATCTTGCTTTAAAACCTCACCTATTGGTGACATATAAATAAAATGTGGTTTTTTACCAAGCTGTCTGCAGATATCCTCAAAGCAGAGTGCAATAGGCTCGGTTTTCATTACCATGCCCATACCTCCACCGTAAGGGGTGTCATCTACACGCTTGTGCTTGTCAAATGCATAATCACGCAGTTGATGGTATACAATTTCAACAGCACCACTTTTTACAGCTCTGCCTATAATACTTTCGCCTAAAACTCCACTGCACATTTCGGGGAAGAGTGTTATAATATCAATCCTCATCGTCAAAAATCCCCTTTAAAGGTCGAATAAGTACAGTGTTTTCTTCAAGATTTACAGATATTACAACCTCGTCTATAACAGGAATAAGGTAGTTGTTTTTGTTGTCGTCAGTAACCTGATAAACATCGTTTGCACCAGTTTTGAAAACCTCGGTAAGAATACCATACCTTGTGCCGTTGTCTACATCAAGCACCTCCATACCCATAAGGTCCTGAATAAAATACTCGCCGTCTGCAAGCTTTGCGTCTTTTCTGTTCATATACAGAATTTTACCTCTTAGCTTGTCAGCCTCTTCTATAGTATCAACGCCCTTAACCTTTACAATTGCAATGTTTTTATGTGGGCGTGAATTTACAGTAAGCCTTTTGTTGCCCTTGTCAAGGTAAAGCTCTTTGAATTTACATAAAAATTGTGGAGAATCACACCAAGGGTCTACTCTTAGCTCACCCTTTAATGCATGAGTACCTACAATTTTACCAATCTCTAAAAATTGCTCCATATTATCAACATCCTTAAATATTAATAGCCTAATTCTATCATACGAAGCCATTGTTTGCAATAAAAAGTATAAAAACAGAAAAGGCTTTTTCTGAAGCTATGTAACACAGGATAAAATTGAGTGTGTTGAGTAATAATACACAGTAATATACATGATTGAAGAAAAATTTAGTTATAAATACCGACTATGTTGTTATAGTTAACAGTTTGTCAAGGATAAATTTGTAAAAATCAATAGTTAAAATAGCCAAAAATAAATACAATTATTCAAAAAATAATGATAATACATCTAAACTTGTCGTTATTTTATTGACGGTTTTTTCTATTGTGCTATAATAGCAATAACAATAATTTACCATTGTAAAATCTATATTGAGTGCGAGGGATTTATTTATGTATGTAAAAGAAGTAGAGGTTCAGAATCAGGTAGGTCTACACGCTCGTCCTGCAACATTCTTTATTCAGAAGGCTAACGAATTCAAGTCTTCAATCTGGGTTGAGAAGGACGAAAGAAGAGTAAACGCTAAGAGCTTGCTTGGTGTACTTTCACTGGGCATTGTTGGTGGTACAACAATTAAGATTCTTGCTGACGGTAGCGACGAAGTAGCTGCTGTTGAGGGCTTGGTTAAGCTTGTAGAGTCAGGCTTTTCTGAGTAATTAAATATTACAATAAATGCTTATCAAACACCTTATAAGGCTTTGTCTTGTAAGGTGTTTTTTGCTTTTTACTCTGTAAAAACTCCCACGGTAACATCTGATTTATCTGTTACCTGAACAGCCGATATTCTGCAGCGTTAAATTTATTGAAAGAGCAAGCCAAAAATATACAAAATTTATATTGTTTATTCATAAAATCTGTGATATAATTTATTGGTAATGTTGGATTTTTACACATTTGTAAAAATATACAGTAAAGGAGACTACAAAAATGAATACAAAAGTTCAGAAGGTTATGGAGTTTATTAAAGAAAACGACATAAAAATGGTAGATTTTAAAATGGTAGACATTCAGGGTCAGTTCCGTCATGTTACTATCCCTGCAAATCAATTCTCAGAAGAAGTAATGAAAAACGGTATCGGCTTTGATGCTTCAAACTATGGTTATGCAGTAGTTGAAAAGAGTGATATGGTATTTATTCCAGATCTTGACAGTGCTGCTATTGACCCATTCTGCGAGATTCCTACATTATCAATGACTGGTAACGCAATGATTATCGACTCACCAGAGAACCGTCCACTTGCTCAGTACCCAAGAAATATCGTAGCTGCTGCAGAGCAGTATATGAAGGATTGTGGTATTGCTGATACAATGATGATTCTGCCTGAGTTTGAGTTTTATCTGTTTGATCAGGTAGGCTGGGATGTAAGCCCTAACTCAATCGGTGTATCAATGGACGCTCAGCAGGCTCATTGGAACAGTGCTATTGAGGGTGCTGGCTGCGTTGTACCAAAGCAGAAGAATTACCACATCGCTAAGCCATTCGATGTATCATACGAGGCTCGTAGCGAAATGTGTCTGCTTATGGAAGAAGCAGGTATTGCAATTAACTATCATCACCCAGAGGTTGGTGCTGCTGGTCAGTTTGAGATTGAGCCAAAGCTTGGTGAAATGTCAAAGATGGCTGACGCAACAATGATGATTAAATATATTATTCATAATGTAGCTAAAAAGTACGGCAAAACTGCTACTTTAATGCCAAAGCCTGTTATGGGTGAGGCTGGTAACGGTATGCATGTTCATATGCTGCTTCTAAAGGATGGCGAGCCTGTATTCTCTGATGACAACGGTTACTCAAACCTTAGCAAAGAGGCTCACTACTTCATGGGTGGTCTGCTGAAGCACATTGCATCTCTATGTGCTATTACAAACCCAAGTACAAACTCATTCAAAAGACTGGTACCTGGCTTTGAGGCTCCTGTAACAGTTGGTTACGCTACATCTAACCGTAGTGCTGTTATCCGTATTCCAGCTTACGCTAAGGCTCCAAACCTGAGAAGATTCGAGCTTCGTAACCCAGATGCTACATGTAACCCATACTTCTGCTATGCTGCAATTCTTATGGCTGGTCTTGACGGTATCAAGAATCAGATTGACCCACACGAGAATGGTTGGGGTCCATATGATATGAACCTGTTCCACTTAAGCGATGAGGAAAAGGCTAAGCTTACACAGCTTCCAACATCTCTTGAGCAGGCTCTTGACGCTCTTGAAAGCGACCACGACTACCTGACAGCTGGTGGCGTATTCCCAGAAGAGCTTATTAAGAACTTCATCAAGACAAAGCGTGAGGAGTGCCGTGAGCTGGCTGCAATTCCACACCCAGCAGAGTTTGACCGTTACTATAATCTTTAATTCTGTAATTAAATAGATTTTTAACCGATAAACAGTTAACGGGTGGCAAGCACAACGCTTGCTGCCCGTTTGTGCTTTATAGATATGCATTGATTAATTAATGAGGTGTTTATAATGGAAAGCTATAACGAATTTTTAGAAAGAATTAATTCATTTGAAAAGCCAGAGATGAGCCTTGGCGATGGTGATTTTACTGTGAATCCGTCATTGAAAAATAAGGTGAACAGTAATAACGGGCTGAAGGCGTTTTATGGTGACACAGTTGTATTTGATTTAGACGATACTACAAAAGAGATTCTGCTTGAGTACAGAGAAAGACTCTACAAGAATGCACCCGACTGCTTTTGTGAGAAATTAGTGGAAAGTACCTTTCATATGACATTGCACGATTTGAGCAATGCACAGAATTTATCTGACACTGCACCAGACTGCTTTAATAATGAGCTTGCGTTGCTGAAAAAATTAAGCGAGAAGCCAATCGGCAGGCAGACAATAAAAATGGAAAGCACCTGTGCCTTTAATATGGTTAATACCAGCCTTGTGCTTGGACTTAAGCCTGTTGACAATGACGAGTATATGAAGCTGATAAAGCTATATAGCTATGTTGATGAGATAAAATCGCTTCCTTACCCTTTTACTCCTCACATTACACTGGCTTATTATAGCCATGACGGTTTTTCTGCCGGAGCAAAGAGAAAGCTTGAGAATATAGTTAATATTCTGAATAAGAGTAAGCTGACTATCGAAATTGACACAGACAGGCTGTTTTATCAGAAGTTTACCAATATGAATACATATGCAAACATTTTCAAGCTGTAAAGTAGAAAATGCATACAGGAAATGTTATCAGGTTACGAGTTGATACTACAATACTTTAATGCAAAAAAATAGTGATTTTGTGTAAGACGATGTAGAACAAAGTCGTTATAATAATAAATGTAAAGTAAATACAGCGTACGACCTCTTTAAAATACCTCATTATATATTCTGTATTCCGTGGTTGTGCAGTTTATACTGTACAACCTAGTGAAGCAGAATCCTGGTTGATAAGAGTTTAAGTAATATATATAGTTATCGGATTTCTCAAAAGCTTACGCCAAGGCGTAAGCTTTTTTGTATCTTTAACAGAAAAATATAATTATCATAAAAAACACTTGAAAAAACTTGTTTTTAAAGGTATTATGTAATGCATACATAACTTTTTATAGGTATTTTAAGAAATTAGTGTGCTAAAGGAGAAGTTTTATGGCAAGCAAGAGCAAAAAGGTTTTATTGGCAATCAGTCTGACAGCAGTATTATTGTTAAGTGGCTGTGCAAGTCTTTCATCTGTTTCAGAAGGCTTGAATGCTATGCAGACAAATACTACAGTAGAAGAAGCAGTGACAGATGCAGCAAAGATTGAGGCTGCTATAAAAGAAGCTAAGGCTATGGTAAAAAGTGGTGATGTTTCTTTATATGGTGACAGCGTGCATACTGATACAGTATCATATGGTGATATTGTAAAGGTGAATGAGCTTAAGTCTGAGGCGAAGGCTAAGCGTATAGAAGGTGTTACATATAAACTGTATTGGGATGTAGCTACTGATTATGTTTTCTGGTCAACAGACGGTGCAGATGATATAAGAAACAACGAAAACAGAGTTTATGACATCAAACACTCAGGTGCTGTAGAGCTGAAAACAAAAACAAATATCTCTGACTTAATATAATTTAAAAAATCAGATAAAATCAAACCGACCTCTGAAAGCTGGCGTTCTATCTATAGCCTTCAGAGGTCGGTTTTGTTGTTTATTATAAACACGAAAATTAAAGTTGTTAAGTTTTTGTTTGTGTGAATTTTTAACATCCAGATAACCTACAGATAGTTCAGGTCTTGGGGGTTATCGTTGCAGAAAAATTTTAAATATTATAGAATTACTACAGATAAATTACACATAGGAGTGTTAACATATCCTTGGAGGTGAGAAAATGTATAAAATTTTGTTGGTTGAGGACGACAAGAATATCAGTGAAATGATATGCGATTATTTTGCAGACAAAAGCAAAGGGGTAATATCAATTGATGTTGCAGGTGACGGAGAAAAGGGAGTAGAGATGGCGTATGAAAATTCATACGATATGCTGTTGCTTGATGTTATGCTGCCATTGATGGACGGCTTTGAGATTTGCAAAGAGGTAAGAAGATACAGCGATGTTCCTATTATGTTTATAACTGCACGCTGTGACCAGGCCGATATTCTTAACGGCTATGCATTGGGATGTGATGATTACATAGTAAAGCCTTTTTCACTGCCTGTTTTTTACAACAAGGTAAATGCACTGATTAAACGAGCAAAGGGATTGGTTCATTCACCGTTGCTTACAGCAGGAGAGATATCGCTTAATCCGAATAATGGTATTGTTACTTCAAATGGTAAAGAGCTTAATCTGCCGGCAAAGGAATTTGTTATACTTAAAACCTTGCTGGAAAATAAGGGCTGTGTTGTGCTGAGAGATACATTGGTTATGCGTTTGTGGGGTTATGATGGTTGTAGTAATGAACGCTTGCTTGATACTCATATTAAAAATCTACGAAAATCACTTGGCGAAAATGGTGGGTTAATAAAAACGGTAATAAGAAGAGGATACAGAATAGGGGATAACATATGAATAAAAAATTGAAGAAACAAAAACGCAGGCTTTTTGCAGGAATAGCAATAGCACTTTTTCTATTGAGCTTATCGGTGTGTCTGGCTTTTTCTATAATGATATACCACAACGAGCAGGCTTCACTGTATAGTGAAGCCGAAAGAAATTTCGAAGGCTACCTTGGTTCAACGGTTAATGCAGTACAGAAAAAGAATTCGTTGAATTACTTTTTGAATTTAGAATATGACGATAATGTTTATATGTTTGTAATCGATGACACAACTGGAGAAGTAATTGCAGAAAGAAAAAACGCTCAACCTTTTTTGCATTTAGATTATGATAAAGAAATCCAGCATATAGGTATTATAGATTACGAGAATTTCAGAGAATCTATGACAGACGAGCAATATAATAAAATATCAGAGTATTTATTAGCAGAAGATAAAGAGTATGTGTTGCTATGTGCAGAATATTTTTACTATGATGATGACGCTGAAATTATACCTAAGGTAGTTGAGGTTACAGAGGTTAAACAAACTGCAGAAGATATATACGAAAATATAGCAATGGTAGAAAGCTTTGAGCTTAATCCTACATATAATGAGTCAGCTAACTACTATAAAGTAGAAAATGGTGAAGATAGATATATCGCAAAAGAATATATCGAAGAAGAGTTTTTCTTAGGTGAGTATAATAGAGAGAATCTGATTGAATATACAGTAGGCTTTGATGAGTTCGGATTAGATTTTTCTGGTGCGTCAATTTATTATACAGACTGGTTTGAATTTATCTTTGTAAATACAGAAGAGTTTTATAAAGATGAGCAATATATATGTACAGCAACCTTTGCACAAAAAATAAATGTGCTTGAAAGCTGTAAGAAAGATATAATAATGATGAATCTTTATATAATGTTGCTGTTTGTGATTACAGGTATTATATTAGGTGTTGTAATGTGGAGAAACCTTAAAAAGCAAATCGAGCAGGAAAACAGACTACGCACAGTAACCAACGCAATGGCACATCAGCTTAAAACACCGTTGTTTATTATAGGTGGATATTCCGAAAACCTTGCAGAAAATGTAAACACAGAAAAGCGAGAGCATTATGCACAGGTTATTAAGGAGCAGACTATTTCTATGAATGAAATGGTTTGTAAAATGCTGGATTACTCAAAGCTTGATTCAGATAATTTTACACTTAATATTGAAAAATTTGAGCTTTCAACACTGTTAAAGGAAATTGCTGATTGCTACAGCCTTGATGAAGCTCAGGTTGATTGTGAAGCTGATTTTTATATAGAGGCTGACAAAAAGCTTATAAGAATGGCAATAGAGAATTTAATTGATAACGCTGTAAAGTATTCTGAGGATCCAGGCAAGGTTTCAGTAAGTCTGAAAAACAATGAATTTACAGTACAGAATCCATTCAGAGAAGTATCAAAGCAAGAGCTTAAGGATATGTGGAAGCCGTATTATCGCACCACAGAAAAAGAAAAGGCAGACGGACATGGCTTGGGACTGGCTGTTGTCAAGAATATTTTTGACTTGCATAAATTTAAGTATAGTGCAAAATATGCTGACGGAAATATGATTTTCAGCTTTTCAGTAAGTGCAGAAAATAGATAGTGGTATTTAAAATAGATAGTGATATTTAAATAAGAAGCTCATTGATTCCAGATAAAATCGGAGTTAATGAGCTTTGTTTTTTGATTGTGAGGATATGCTGTACCTGTTAAGAGTAATTTATATGTATATAACTACTGTGGCGTGCCGATAGGTATATATTTATTGACATCTTATTGTTACATATATATAATTAATTGTATAAAATGTTTATGTATTTTGTGAAATGCGTTTATATTAAAATATGTTTATATTATGATGTGCGTGGTGAATAGATATGGAAAATAAGATTATAAAATTTAAAACCTTATACAAGCTTGACGAAGATGAAAAAAGAAAGCTTCTTGCAGAATACGGTGTGCAGACAAACAGTAAAATTGCTGTTGGAAAGAATTTTATTGTTGCATTAATGCCAGACGGAACAATTTCTGCCACAGGACAGGGGTGCTTAGGTATTGAGGAATGGACAGATATTATAGATATTGCAACAAGTGATTACCAC
>JAXJDU010000260.1:0-3746 GCA_036301785.1 Acutalibacteraceae bacterium
AAGTTAAAGGGCTTTGCCCTTTAAAATCCCACAAGGGCTTTGCCCTTGACCCAAAAGCCTTTAAAAAGGCTTTACCCAAACTTTAAATTTTGGTTTGTGCGTAACTCACACCTAAACTACAATTTACTAAAAAACAAAGGAGAAGGTACTTCTACCCTCTCCTTTTATAGTTAAATCTTTTTCCAATCTCCAAGCTTACGGTATCTGTTAAGCATATTGTTGAATGCATCTTCCTTTACGCTTGCACCACCTACTTCAAATGATTTTTTACCAGAATCATTTACTACAGTATAGTTACTGCTGTTTGCGTAGAAAGCACCGTTTGAATAGGTTTCGTACCTGAAGTTTGTAGTGTTTTTATTACCGTCTACACTGATTTCACCTATATATAAAACAGTGTCATTATTTGAACTGCTGTCAACATAAAGCTCAAACATACAGGTTGTTTTATTTTCTGTTGTAATACTCTTTATTGTCTGTCTGTTTGGTGTTGTACCTACAAAATGTACTACATCAAGCTGACAGCCATTACCACCTGTGTAATATAGCAGAAGCTCTGTTTTTGCGTCCTTATCTATATCGGCAACATAGTAAGCATACAGCTTCATTTTATTTCCAGCCTGACCTATAATATGGTCATCTTTAATATCATCAATATAACCTCTGAATTCATCTGAAACATCAGTTACATCTACAACCATTTTACACATAGCAGTGCCTATACCGTCTATTACACCTGTAACTGTACAAACACCAATCTTACTGCCACCTGTGATTATTCCGGAATCGCTTACCTTAGCAATGGCTGTGTCGCTGCTTGTCCATTTTATTCTGTTGTAATATGCAGAGCCTAAATCGCATGGCATTTGTGCCTTTGTGTAGTTACCCTCTGAAAGTGAGTCGCAAATAGAAATATAGTCATCTGCAATTTCTCTTGAAGATTTCAGCGATGAATAAAGCATTGTATATTCATCTCTTGTCTTTGGAACATTGTCTATTTTATATACAGCCTTCTTTGTAATATCGCCTATATTTGAAGGCTCTTTGCAATAATACTTAGCCTGCTCGGTAATTACATTGCCACCAACAGAATAAAGTGTTGTAGTTTTTTCTGTAAACTCACCAACTATTTTGGTTTGCTCTGCAATAATGTTGATTGCTCCGTAGGCATCTATATAAACATCTTCTATATATTTTGTATATCCACCACTGACAATATTCTGGTAAGTCTGAGGTGTCTGGCTTATAACTGCAGTTGTACCTGAAGTTGTAACCACCTGAACCTTCTGGAAATCATTAGCCATTTTATAGGCTACAAAAAGCTCATAGCCACCGTCATTGTTAAAGTCGCCTATTCTGCAGCCGTCAAGAATTGCATTGCCCTTCTTGCCACCTGCGTAGGTATATTCCTCTTTTGTGTTCAGGCCAAATAAATAGCTGTTAAGCACGCTTATCTGGTCTATTCGGTAGTCACCTACGGTCATGTTGAAGTTTTTGATTGAAGCATCGTAACCCTCTACATAAACTCCTACCTTACATTCACCCTTACTTAAAGGAGTAATTAATCCCGAGCTGTTGATAGAAGCTATATTTTCGTCTGAGGTAGTGTATCTTATGTTATACTCCTTACCCTCCACAGGGTTTGCGATTTCAGCTGTAATCTGAGCTGTCTGTCCATCTGTTACGCTAAGCTCCTGTGCAGAGATAGTAGCGTTTATCTGTGGCAATGGCTCGGTTGGTGCTTCTGTTACGGGCTCAGTCGGAATTGCTGATTGCTGTGAAGGTGACTCTGTTGGCTTATTTGCCATATTCATAAATGATGGCAGGCTGATAATTCCCTTGCTGGCTGCAAAGTATGTGCCAGCACCACCCAAAGCAAGCACTAATACGATAATCAGTATAACAACAAATACAATCTTACCCTTTTTCAATAAAATCACATTCCTTTCAAATATAAATTGAAGAAAATTATTTTACAGTTATCCTGTTTTTTCTATCAGATACAGGCATATAAAGTATGCTCAGATAAACTGGTGCTTAATCCTTCAGTATCATGCCTTTAACCTTTGTGAAATCCCCGTCCATAATAGTGAACTTGCTTTTCAGCTCTACAGTTACATCAGGTGAAATATTTGTATGTATATACAGAGAATCAAGACCTGCGTTGTAAGAGCCAAGTATATCTGTTCTGCAATCGTTACCAATCATTATAGTTTCGTCTGCATTTAAGTTATAACGCTCTAAAATCAGATTATAAAACGCCTTGTCTGGCTTACATGTGTATTCATCTGATGAAATTACAATGCCGTCAAATTTATCCTCCAAGCCAAGCATTTTAATTTCTGGTGCTGTAAACCAACGCTGTGCATTTGTAAGCAGATATACACCCTTGCCTGCTTTTCTGAGGCTGTCAAGCAAATCCTCTACACCAGGGTAAAGCTTTATATATTTTGTAGATATAGCTCTGAACGCCTTGGCTGTATATGTACCAAAATTTGGTGGAACCTCTACGCCTTTGTTTCTTAGCAGGTCTTCAAACACCTTTTCGATACGGATATCGATATCTGTAAACTCTGGGTGAGCCTTAGCGACCTCTTCTTTTTCCTTTTCTACCTGTGCAAAGTACGCTCTTTTCAGCTCCATTGGCTTGTAGCTTGCACCCTCAAAGCAATAAAGCTCTGCTATTTTCTCCCACAGATATGTTTTCCATTCGTTTGTGTTTATATCTACCAGTGTACCATAAAGGTCAAAAAGATAATTTTTATACATAGCATTATTCTCCTAAAAGTTTTTATTTCCTTTATTATATCATAAATTTTTTCTAATACAACTACAGTTTATTCACAATTATTACGGCTTTTGAAAAAATTAGTCACTATTTAGCAACAAAAACTTACAAAAGCTCTTACAAAATGTTACTTAGTCTGACTTTAGGTGCTGACAAAATTAAAAACTTATGATAAAATAAAGAGAAATGTATTTATAGAGGAGGTATAGCATGACAGATAAAGAGAGAGCTTTGCTTGCCGTTGAGGCTTTAAAGGCTGAATATCCTGACGCAATATGCTCGTTAGTTTATACCGACCCGTTACAGCTGCTTATAGCTACCCGTCTGGCTGCACAATGCACCGACGCACGAGTTAACATGGTTACACCTAAGCTTTTTGACACCTATAAAAATGTCTACGAATTTGCAGATGCAGATATAAAAGATGTTGAGGAGCTTGTAAAGAGCTGTGGACTGTACAAAACCAAGGCAAGGGACATTGTTGCAATGTGCATTAAGCTGCGTGACAGCTTTAATGGTGTTGTACCTGATACTATAGAGCAGCTTACCTCTTTGCCTGGAATTGGCAGAAAAACAGCTAACCTGATTATAGGTGATATTTTCAAAAAGCCTGCTGTTGTAGTTGACACGCATTGTATAAGAATAACCTCAAAGCTGGGATTTCACAATATAAAGGACGCAGTAAAAATAGAAAAAATACTGCGTGGTGTTTTACCACCTGACGAATCAAACGACTTTTGTCACAGGCTTGTTTTACATGGCAGAGCAGTGTGTACAGCACGAAGCCCTAAATGTGAGCTTTGCTGTATGAGGGATTTTTGTAAATATTATGCCGGGATAAAACAGTAAACTGATAAATAATATATATAAATTTTAATATGAAAGGCGATGTAGAATGTCTTACCCAAAGGAATTAATAAGAAATTTTAGTATTATAGCACATATCGACCACGGTAAA